>CAZKXK010000103.1:5282-7772 GCA_964556585.1 uncultured Anaerolineaceae bacterium | reverse complement strand
CGACCGCGTTGAACAGCGACACCAGCTGGGGCATCGCGGTCATCTTCACGGTCCGCGCGGTGTAGAGGCCGAGGCCGCCGCCGATCGCGAAGCCGATCACGATGACGGCCCAGCCAAAGCCGCTGACGCCACCGGCGCGGGTGAGCAGATCGAGGAGCGTGGCGCCGACCGCCACGACCATGCCGCCGGCCGAGAGCAGGTTCCCGTTGCGGGCGCTCGCCGGCGAGTTCATGAGGTGGAGCCCGAGCACGAAGCAGGCGGCTCCGACGAGCTGGGCGAGGCGGACGAGGGTGTCGATGTCCATCGTGGTCCTCGTCAGGCCTGGGCCGCGGGCTTGGGAGCCGTCGGCTTCTTCTTGAACATCTGGAGCATGCGGTCGGTGACCACGTAGCCGCCCACCACGTTCGCGGAGCCGAACACCATGGCGACGAACGCCAGCGTGTAGCTGAGCGGGTTGTCGGCCCCGGCCGCGATGATCATGCCGCCGACCAGGACGATGCCGTGGATGGAGTTCGCGCCGGACATCAGCGGCGTGTGCAGCGTCGCCGGGACTTTCGAGATGACCTCGAAGCCGACGAGGATGGCCAGCACGAAGATCGTGATCTGGGTGAGCAGGTCGGTCATGCGGTGGGCCCTCCCGCGGCCGGTGCGGGCGCGAGGAGCTTCGCGGTCGCCGGCTGGACGACCTTCCCGCCTTGGGTGATCAGGACGCCGGCGGTGATCTCCTCGGCCGGATCCAGCGCCAGCTGCCCGTCCTTCACGAGGTGCAGCAGGAGCGTCTGGAGGTTGCGCGCGTAGAACTGGCTGGCGCTCACGGGCACGGTGGCCGGCAGGTTGTCCGGGGAGAGGATCGTCACCCCGTTCTCCGTCGCGACCGTCTCGCCCACCTTCGAGAGCTCGCAGTTGCCGCCGAGCGCGCTGGCGGCCATGTCCACGATGATCGAGCCGGGCTTCATCGCCCGGACGGCCGCCGCGGTCACCAGGACCGGCGGCTTGCGCCCCGGAACCTGGGCCGTGGTGATCACGACGTCCATCCCGCCGATGACGGCGTTGAGCTCGGCCTGTTGCGCGTCGCGCTCCTCCGGGGTGAGCTCGCGGGCGTAGCCGCCGCTGCCGGTCGCGTCGATCGCGGTCTTGAGCGAGACGAACTGGGCGCCGAGCGACTCGGCCTGCTCCTTGGTCTCGGGGCGCACGTCATACGCCTTGACCACGGCCCCGAGTCGTCGCGCGGTGCCGATCGCCTGGAGCCCGGCCACGCCGATGCCCAGGATCAGCACGTTCGCCGGCTTCGCCGTTCCGGCCGCCGTGGTCAGGAGCGGGAAGTACCGTCCGAACGCCTCGGCCGCCACGAGCACCGCCTTGTACCCGGCGATGTTCGCCTGCGACGAGAGGACGTCCATGGCCTGCGCCCGCGAGAGCGTTCGCGGGATCGCGTCGAGGCTGATCGCGGTCACGCCCCGGTCCGCCAGCGTCTGCATGAGCGCCGGGTCGATGAGCGGGGTCAGCAGCCCCACCAGCGCCTGGCCCGAGCGGAGCTGGGCAACCTCCGCGTCGGTTGGCTTCTGGACCTTCACGACGCAGTCGGCCTGGGCATACAGCTCGGCCGCGGTGACGATCGTCGCGCCGGCCTCCTCGTAGGTGGCATCGGGGAACGCGGCAGCAGTGCCGGCGCCGCTCTCGACGAGGACGTCGATCCCTGCGGCCTTGAGCTTGCCGAGGGCGTCCGGCACCAGCGCCACGCGGCGCTCGCCGGGCAGTGTCTCTCTCGGAACGCCTACTTTCATGGGGGCTCCTGGGGTGAGGGAAATGACCTACAGGATACCGTGCGCTCCCATCGGCCGCGAGCGCACGGACAAGCGGGCCGCGAGCGCGCGGACGAGCGCGCGCACGAGTAGCGCGGGAGCGCCGCCGCGGCGCGGAAGGCCGCCGCGGCACGCCTGCCCGCGAGATCCAGGGCGAGCCGTCAACCGGACGCCACGATCTCCACTCCATCGGCCTCGAACGAGGCGATCGCCAGCCGGTAGTCGCCCGGAACGGCGACCGGCCGGCGCGTCGCGACATCGATCAGCACCAGCGTCAGGCGGGCGGTGCACATCAGCCGATCGTCGTCGACCCTGTATGCGGCGCCCTCGACCGTCAGGCTGCTGTGACCGATCCGGGTCGTTCGCACGTGGACGTCGAGCAGCTCATCGAAGCGGGCCGGCGCCTCATACGTGACTTCGAGCGACCGCATCACGAACTCGTGCTCGCCCAGCCAGTACGCCTGGAGTCCCAGGTGGCGGTGGTATTCCAGCCGGGCGTTGTCGAAGTAGGGGAGGTAGCGCCCGTAGTAGACGACTCCCTGGGCGTCCGTGTCGGAGAACGAGACGCGCGACAGCGCCGCGTACTTGAACGGCGGGTGCCGGTCGGACAGGCGGCCGGTCTCGAGGTTCGTCACGGGCGGATCGTACGACGTGCGCCGCGGTCGGATCGCACGAGGGGCGGCCGCGG
>CAZKXK010000103.1:0-5182 GCA_964556585.1 uncultured Anaerolineaceae bacterium | reverse complement strand
GCCGCGGTCGGATCGCACGAGGGGCGGCCGCGGGGCACGGCAGGCGGACGTCGGGGCTCGGGCAGGCGTCGGCGCTCAGCGCCGGTTCCTCTCAGCCGGGCTGATCATCACCACCCCGCGGTCGCTCGCCCGAGATCGCCTACCTGCAAGATCGCACGTCAAGTAGACACGAACGTCGTCGCCGGCGGGTTTGCGGGCGAACCCGGCCGCGACATGCCCGTGGACCGGCGGACCAGGGACCCTTGGCAGGCGGGCGGCGGCGGCGAGCCCCCGGCCCGAGGTCTCGTTAGCGTCATGTTGGCCCCGTGGCCATCCTCCGGCCCGCGGTCACCTTCGGGCCTTTAGCTACCGGCGGACCCAGGGCCACCCAGCGCTCGCGTGCGCACCCCCGCATGTTGACTTCACGTGCGATTCCGCATGAGGGCGCGTCATCGCGGCCGCGGACAGCGCGAAGGTCGCCGCGGAGGCCGGCGCCCGTCTGCGCTACGCTGTCGCCCGCGCGCCCGTAGCTCAGTGGATAGAGCATCTGACTTCGGATCAGACGGTCGGGGGTTCGAATCCCTCCGGGCGCGCCAGTGTCTTGAGTCGCGACATGTGCGACACATGAGTCGCGACATCGGCGACACGTGTCCGATGACTACGCCTTCGGGTTCAGGTCCCCACGCTCGAGATGCCAGACGCTCGCGGTAGCCTCGCGGCGCACGCCGATCGAGTGCCTGAGCAGGTTCTCGGCGAGCAGCTCGCCGTCGATGAGGTCGATGGGCCCCCAGTCTGGCGTTGCCGCCGCCTCCACCGCCGCGTTCGCGTACGAACTCGTGGTAACGAGGTAGGCGTGCTCTCCCCGGAGCCGGCCGCCGCGCAGCTTGTCTTCCGTCTTGCCTAGTACGTAGCTCGCGGACCGGTCGCCTCCCCGCTAGCGACGTTTCGTGCATCGGCTCCGCGCGCCCGGTAGGCTGACATCGCGATGAAGGCCAGCGACGCAGCCTACGAAGTCCTCAAGGCGGCCGGTGAGCCGCTCCACAAGGACGAGCTCACCAAGCGGATGACCGAGAGCGGCCTTTGGCAGACCGAAGGCAAGACGCCGTCGGCGACCGTGACCTCGATCCTGGGCACGGAGATCGCCGAGTTGGGTGCCTTGAGCCGCTTCGTGCGGCGCGAACCCAATGTCTTCGACTTGCGCCGAGATGACGATCCGGCACCGGCCCTCGAGGCTCCGAACGACGGTCCCAAGGCCTGGATGTTCCAGGCGAACCCGAAGCGCCACGACCTGCTCGCCGGGATCAAGGCGCACGCCTCCGAGGCATGGGCGATGAACCAGCACCGCGACCACGCGGCGCAGGGCGATCGCGTCCATTTCTTCATCTCAGGCGACCAGGCCGGCATCTACGCCGTTGGCAGGATCACCAGCACGGCATATCGTGCCGAAAAGGCCAACGAGTTTGGCGAGTGGAAGGTCGACATCGTCTACGAGGCCCTTGTCGAACCGCCGCTGCTGCGCAACCTGGACATCGCTGCCGACCCGGTTCTTGCGGGATTCGCCCCCTTTATGGGGCGGATGGGCACGAACTTCCCGATTCCTCCATCTGTGGCCGCGCACCTACAGTTGGTGCTCGCCCCGCGCCTGGATCCCGTGAAGCCAGCGCTGGGCGACATACCTACCTCCAAGTCGGTACACGACCTCAATGCTGCCGTGGAAGCAACTCGGCACGAGGCGAAGACCGCACTCCTTGAGACCTCCGCGGGCTCACGCCCGATCAGTTCCAGCATGTCATCCGGCTCCTGCTCAACGAGCTGCGTTACGAGGATGTCCAGGTGACCGGGCAGACTGGCGACCGCGGCATCGACGTGAAGGCGGTCCTGCGCTACCGGGGTGTGGCCGACGTGCCGACCTTCGTCCAGGCCAAGCGCTATGCGGCTGCCAACAACGTGGATGGGGCGACGGTTGGGCGGCTGCGGGGGTCGCTGCCCGTAGAGGCGCACGGCATCGTCATCACCACGAGCCAATTCACCAAACAGGCCCGCTCGGAAGCGTCGGCATCGGGGCTCAAGCCGATCGCGCTCGTCGACGGGCCCGCCCTGGTCGAGCTTCTCGTCGATCTCGGGATCGGTGTCGAGAAGCGCCAAGTCGAAGTCATCCGCTTCGACTCGAACAGGCTCGATGAGGACCTTCTGCAGTAGGCCCCGCCTCGGTCTCGATCGTGACGAGTCGCAACCGCGGCGACGAAGGCCCAAATCGAGATCTCAGCGGCGGGCCATTGGTGTGGCCACGGCCGGGCGAAGACGGTCCACAACCCAAAGGAAAGAGTGTGCGAGGGCGTAGTGTTGGCCCGGGAATTCCCGAACGAGCTCGGGCGGAGAGGAAGGCGGCGGCATGAAACGCGAGCTGATGAGAGCGCCGGAGGGGCTCTGGTGCGTCTTCATCCACGCCCCGTTTGCCGAGGACTTCGCGGAGCGAAGCCTCGAGGCCGAGCCCGTGCTCTACATCGAGGCGGAGGAGGTCGCGGACCCCGAGGATCTGGACGACGAGGGCCAGCCCTTCGAGTACGTCGTCTACAGCCCGGTGATCCTGTACTCGTCCGAGATCGGGCTGTCGACCCCCGCGGGCCCCATGAGCCGCCTGTACTGGGCGACCTCTCGCGAGCATGCCCTCGCGAAGCACGCCGCCGACACGGACAACCTCACCTTCGAGCTCACGCACGCCCATGCGGATAGCGACCTACCGGACTTGCCACACCCCGTGCGGACCCGGCCCCGCGTGGTCCACTGAGCGACAGCCGCCTAAGGCTGCAACCGCCGAGGAAGCGGGTCAAGAGTCGAACACGAACCAGCACACGTCGTTGCGCAGCCGCTGGTCGCCCAGCACAAGATCCCGAATCTCACTGGGCAGCTGTGCCCGCCGCCACTGGCACTCGCGGCGCCGGACACCTGGCCTTGGTCATGATGACTTGTCTGCCCATTCGAACCACCTTGGCGACCCGTCAGTTGTAGAAGATCCGTGCGACCATTCCGCGCATGGTTGCCGATGTGCTGACCACCTGGGGCGTGGTGCTCGAGCTCGAGGGGAAGGCCGCCGAGGTCGAGCCCGACTCCACGAGTCGCTGGTTCGCCGAGAGTCGCAACGCGTACTTCAAGTTGTGCCCGCGCTTGGCAGCTTTCCTCCAGGACGAGAAGGCCGAGCTCCAGCTGACCGACGAGTACGTCGATCCGCTCGACGATACGTCAAGCACGGGCGGCCTCAAGATCGGGGCGTCGGTCATCGAAGTCCGGTCTTCGTCGTTCGAGATGGCCATCCGGGTACGACGGCTCGGCGACGATCCCGCCCCGCCCGCGAACGGGCGCTGCACCCTCATGGTTCGGCGGCGCTCCACCGGCGAACGGATCCCCGTCCCGCGTGAGGTCCGCGACGAGTTCGTCGCGATTCAGTTGAGCGCACGGCAGATCTGCTGACCGCGTGGGGGAGTCCCGCTCAACCTGTACGCGTCGTCGGCGACCGCGGCTGATTGGCCGGCATTGGATCCGTTGACTGCGGGATCGTGGCGGCCGAGACTCCATCCGTGACCAGTCCAGCTCTCGGCTCGATCACTGTCCTGTTCCCGGGCGACCTCCGGCGCCCCGCCATCGGGCGGGCTGTCCGGGCCGCCCTCCTCGCGGCGCTCGCGTTCTGGGTGTTCACCGTCACGACGAAAGAGGCGCGCCCGATCTACGAGCAGGTGCCGTGGGCGGACGACCCCTACGACACGTTCGTCACCCTCGCCCTCTTCTTCGTGCCCCTGGCGGGGCTTGCCGCGGGGGCCCGCGTGCTCCTCTGCCGTCGCGCCGAGCCGCTCCCGGCGGCGCGGGCCAGGGGCGTCGTCCGGGCGGCGTGGATCGCCGTCGCCGCGTCGCTCGCCACTGCCGCCGCCGACTGGGCCGGGGTCCTGCTTGCGGGCCGCACGAATCTCCGTGACGTCGTCGGCGCGGCCGCGGTCCTGGCGCTCGCCCTCACGACCGCCGCCCTGCTCGTCGAGGAGGCCGCCCTCGCGCGGATCCGGGTCCCGGCGGCGTCGGCCGGCCAGCCGGACGGGATCGCCGACGGACTCGCGTTGGCCCTTCAAGTGGCCCGCCGCCTCGGGCCGGCCGGCCGCCCCCTCGCGGCCGTCGCGGCCGCCGCGGACGCGCGCGTCGCGCCCCTGGTCCGCCGCCGGCCCGCCGCCTCGGCCGCCCTCGTCGCGCTGGCCTTCGCGATCGCGCTCGCGCTGTCCGCGCTGCGCGAGGAGGGCCCCTCACCCGTGGCCCTGCTCATCGGGGCGGTCGCCGCGTGCGCGATGTTCGCGTTCGCGGTGGCCGGGGGCGCGTGGCTCGGCGTCGTCGCCCCGGGACCCTCCACGGCCGCCCACCGGCGCCTCGTCGTCGCCGCCGTCGCCGGCGCCGCGGCGGTCCCGGCGTCGCTCGCCTTCCGGGACGCCATCTGGTCGGCGACCGGCACCGGCGGCAGCCGCGGGCCCGGGTCGCTGGCGGCCCTCGTGGCCTCGGCCGGCGCCGCGGCCTTCCTCTCGGTCCTCCTCCTGTCGACGCTCCGGGCGCGACGGGCAGACCACTAGTCGCCCGTTGACGCCCTGGCCTCCGGCTCCGGCAGCCGCGACGCCAAGATCAACACGTGCTGCGCCGTCGTCTCCGCGCCCACCCTGGACCGCGCGCTCGCCAGGTGGTGCTCCACGGGCGAGTGCGACGGGCCGAGGCGGTGGGCGGCCAGATCGCGGCCTCATTGCCGCTGGCGCAGAGCGGAGAGACACGGCACGAGCCGTGGGACTCGACGCCGATACCGGGCGTACTCGTCGGGGGACGTCTCAATGAGTCCCGCACGGGCGCTCCGCTCTCTTCGGAGGATGAGACGTGCACCGGGCGTCGGGGGGCCGGGCCATTCGGCTCTGGACCGATTGGGATCCCGAGCAGATCGTTCGGCCGTGATCGACGAATGCCTGATGACCGAGGATTGCCCCGGCTACGACCGCGACCTGCGGGCGTGCCTCATCCGGCCGGGCGACTGCGAGTTCAATCTCGCTGACGGCGAGGCCGCCCTGACGCTCGAGACGCCCGAGGCGCTGACGCCCGACGCCTCCCCGGAAGCAGGGTCGCGCTAGGCGTCCGAGTTTCGCCGCGAAGCGAGCGCCATCGACGCTGCGCCCGCAGACTCGCCTACGTC
>CAZKXK010000102.1:0-7813 GCA_964556585.1 uncultured Anaerolineaceae bacterium | reverse complement strand
TGCCTTGATCATCAGCGGCGGACCGCAGAGATAATATTCCACCGCCAGCGGATTGGGGTGGTTGCGGAGGTACTGCTCGAGCACGACCTCGTGGATCAGGCCCGTCGGTCCGCTCCACGCGTCGTCGGGCAGGGGCGCGGAGAGGGCGAGGTGGAACGAGAAATTCGGATGCGCGCGTGCGAGGCCGGTGAAGTAGTCGTCGTAGAATATCTCCTGACGAGAACGTGCGCCGTACCAGAAACTCACCCGGCGGGCCGTCCGCTCGGGGGTGGGGCGGGGGGGCCGGATCGTCCTTGCCGACCCCGAGGCGCCGCTGCCCGAGACACGCTGGACGTGGCGCCCCGTGACCGCCGATGGCGTGGAGCCGGCCCGGTGACACGCCTCCTGCGCGAGCACCCCGACGTGGAAGCGGAGCTGGACGAATCCGGCCGCCTGGTCGCGATCCGCTGGGCCGGTCGCCGCGAGCCGGTGGAGGTCTGCACGCGCTGGCGCGTCGACGAGGCGTGGTGGGGTCGCCCGATCGCGCGTGACTACTTCAAGGTTGTCGGGAGCCAGTGGCTCGCCCTCGTCTACCTGGACCGCGTGGACGGCTCGTGGCACCTGGAGCGGCTCTACGACTGACCGGCCCGCCCGACGGGCCGCGGACGCGCCGATGTCCCGGCCGTGGGCCGGCGCTCGCGTCAGGCCAGGAACAGGGCCAGCGCGGCGGGCTTCGCGCCGGATGCGCCGGCCGCGACGAGGACGATGATCAGGCCGACCAGGATCAGCGCCAGGAGGCCGGCACCCAGCCACTCGCGTGCGGTCGGTCCCATCGCTCGCGCTCCTTTGCTCGGGTCCGCCGGGTCTGGGCCGGGGGCAGTCCACGCCATAGTAGACGGTCCCGAAGCGCAGGCTGCCCGCGGCCGGATGGCCACAGCGATCGGTGCGGGCCGCGGGCCTCGGGGTCTTGACGACGATAGAACAGGTGTTCTATCGTTGCGGCACCCCGCCGGCCGCGACGGCCGCGCCGCCGTCCCTCCTCGATGGTGTCACCGGTCGTGCCATGCCCGCGCCGCCGTATGCCGAGCTCCACGCGCACACGAGCTTCTCCTTCCTCGACGGCGCCTCGGCGCCCGCGGACCTCGTCGCGCGGGCCGTGGAGCTGGGTCTCTCGGGCCTTGCCGCCACGGACCGCCAGGGTCTCTACGGGGTCGTCCGGTTCGCGACGGCGGCAGAGGAGGCGGGCCTCCACCCGGTCATCGGGGTGGAGGTGGAGCTCGCCGATCCGCTGGTCCCGGACCCGGACGGGCTGGTCATCCCGGGCCGCCGGCCCGCCCGCAGGGGTCGCCCGTCGCCGCCCGGTGGCGGGGTCCGGCGGCCGCTCGCGGGCCTGCCCGCCCGGCCGCTCCCCGAGCGTGCGCGCCTGCCCGGCCACCGGGCAGCGACGAAGGAGGACCACCGCGGCATCGGGATGCCCCAGCGGGGACCACACCTCGTGCTGCTGGCCCGGAACGCGGCCGGGTACCGGAGCCTCTGCCGGCTCCTGAGCCGCGCGAACCTGGCCGGGACCAAGGCCGCGCCCCGGCTCACCCAGGCGCTGCTCGCGGACCACGTGGAGGGGCTGGTGGCGCTCTCGGGCTGCCGGGAGAGCGAGCTGGCGCGGCGGCTCCGGGCGGGGGACCGGGCAGGGGCGCGCGCCGTGGCCCGGGAGTATGCGCGTCGCTTCGGCGGCCCCGGCGAAGACATGGCGGGGGCCGGCTTCGTGATCGAGCTCGCCCATCACCTCTTGCCCGACGACGACTGGCTCGTGGCGGAATCCGCGCGCCTGGCCGCCGAGCTGGGCCTCCCGGTCGTCGTCACGAACGATGTCCACTACGCCCGCCCGGAGGATCGCGAGCTGCACGACGTGCTGACGTCGATTCGCCACGGCCGGAGCCTCGAGACGCTCGCCGACCTGCGCACCCCCAGCGGGGAGCACCATCTCAAGTCCGCGGCCGAGCTCGCGGCCCTGCCTCCCGGCGACCCGGCCACGTCGGACCGGCAGACCGCGCGCGCCTGGTCGGAGGGGCTCGCCAACGCGGGCAGCCTCGCGGCGGCCTGCGCGGTGGACCTCGGCTTCGAGCGCTATCGCTTTCCCGGCTTCACGGTCCCGGGCGGCGAGACGCCGTTCTCGTACCTCGTGGAGCTCTGCCACGGGGGGATCCGGCGCCGCTATCACCCCGTGACGCCGGCCGTCGTGCGCCAGCTCGCCCACGAGCTCGACGTCATCGAGCGGACCGGCCTGGCCGAGTTCTTCCTGATCTGCTGGGACCTGATGCGGTTCGCGAAGGAACGCCGGATCCCCGCCCAGGGGCGGGGGAGCGCCGCGGACTCGATCGTGGCGTACGTGCTCGGGATCACCCGGGTGGATCCCATCCGCCACAACCTGCTCTTCGAGCGGTTCATCAACGAGGGCCGGACCACCTACCCCGACGTGGACATCGACTTCTCCTCGGCTCGCCGCGAGGAGGTGATCCAGTACGTCTACGAGCGCTACGGCGCCGAGCACACCGGGATGGTCTGCAACCTCGTCACGTACCGGGCGCGATCGGCGGTCCGCGAGGTCGGCACCGCGCTCGGCTTCCCGCGGCCCCTCGTGGACCGGGTCGCGAAGGCGCTGGAGACGTACGACCCGGTGATGGTCCGGCGGGACCTGGAGGCGGACGGCGGCTTCGCGGAGTTCTTTCGACGGCCCGGCGAGACCCACGAGGGCGATGTCCCGGCTGGCCGGCCCGGTGCGCGTCCCGCGGTCCGGCCCGGCGGGGCATCGGACGACGAGGGCGGGCCGGGCGACTCTCCCGCCAGCGTCGCGTGGCTCGCGCCCGAGGTCGCCGGGCTGCCGGCCCGGCCGCGCGCCGGGAGCGTGGCCGCCCTCTCGCCGTGGGAGCGCTGGCTGGAGCTGTGCGCCCGGATCGACGGCTTTCCTCGCCACCTGAGCATCCACACCGGCGGCATGCTCGTCACCGCCGCGCCGCTCATCGACATCGCGCCGCTGGAGCGCGCGACGATGCCGGGCCGGGTCGTCGTCCAGTTCGACAAGCGGGACGTGGAGACGCTCAAGCTCATCAAGCTGGACCTGCTGGGCCTCGGGATGCTCGCCGCGATGGACGAGACACTCGCCCTCGTGGAGCACGACTGCGCGACGTGCGTGGACCTCGACCGGCTCCCGGAGGAGATCCCGGAGGTCTTCGCGATGCTCCAGGCTGCCGACACGGTGGGCGTCTTCCAGGTGGAGAGCCGGGCCCAGATGCAGACGCTCCCGAAGTCGCGCCCGAGCTGTCTGGATGACCTGGTGGTGGAGGTCGCGATCATCCGGCCGGGCCCCATCCAGGGGAATGCCGTCCACCCGTACCTGCGCCGCAGGCAGGGGCTGGAGCCGGTGACCTACCTGCATCCGTCGCTCGAGCCGATCCTCCGCGATTCGATGGGCGTGATCCTCTACCAGGAACAGGTGATGCGGATCGCGATCGAGGTCGCCGGGTTCTCGCCCGGTGACTCGGACGGGTTCCGCCGCGCCATGGGAACGTGGCGTTCCAGCGCGGAGATGGAGAAGCTCCACGCCCGGTTCGTGGACGGCTGCGTGCGTGTCGCGGGGATGCCGCGGGTCGACGCGGAGGAGCTCTACCGCGGGGTCGCCGGCTTCGCCAGCTTCGGCTTCGCCAAGAGCCATGCAGCGGCGTTCGCGCGGACGGCCTACGAGTCGGCGTTCTTCAAGCTGTTCTACCCCGCCCAGTTCCTCGTCGGCCTGGTCAATGCCCAGCCGATGGGCTTCTACCCGGTGGAGGTGCTGGTGAACGACGCGAAGCGCCACGGCGTCGCGGTCCTCCCGGTGGACGTCAACGCGTCCTTCCACCGGACCACCACGGAGTGGGCGGGTCGGCCCGGCTGGGCGCTCGCGGGCACGGCCGGTGACGACGGGCGCCACGATGGCGACGCCGGCGAACCGCTCCCGGGCGATGCGGGGATCGACGCGCGGCCGAGCCCGGTCCGCTCATCCACCTGCGTGGTCCCGACCTCGGCGGCGCGCGAGCGATGGTCGGCGGAGGGCGCCGTGGGCTGGGGCGTCCGCCTGGGCCTCCACCTCGTGAAGGGGATCGGCGAGGAGCACGCCGCCCACCTCGACGCGGAGCGAGCGCGCGGTCCGTACACGTCGCTGCCGGATGTCGTGGAACGGACCGGGCTACCCGAGGAAGTGCTGGAGCGGCTGATCCGGGCGGGTGCGCTCGATTCGCTGGGACGTCCGCGCCGGGAGCTCCTCTGGCAGCTTCGGGAGGTGGCCCGGCCCGCGAAGGGAGCGCCCAGGGGCGGTGGCCGGGTCGCCGGCCGCCCGCTGGACCTGCGGCTCCCGGCCACGCCCGCGCCGGACCTCCCGCCGCTCACCGAGCTGGAGCGGCTCGGCGACAGCTACGCGATCCTGTCGCTCGACGCACGGCGCCAGGTGGTCGGGCTCTTCCGCCCGGCGCTGGCCCGGGTCGGAGCGGTGACGAGCGCGGCGCTCGCGGAGCGCCGGCCCGGACCCGTGCGCGTCGGCGGCCTGGTCGTGACCCGCCAGCACCCGATGACCGCGAAGGGGACCGTCTTCCTTGCCCTGGAGGACGAGACCGGGATGGTCAACGTCACGCTCTGGCCGGACACGTGGGCTCGTCTGCGGGGCGTGGTGCGGCGGAACGCCCTCCTCGTGGTCGACGGGAGCCTGCAGCGGGAGTCGAGCGTCGTGAACGTGGTGGCCCACGAGATCAGGCCCCTCGTCGAGGTGACCCGTCCCGCCGGCGGTCCCACTGGGGCCGACGGCGTGCGCCACATGGGCCATGCCGGCATGCGCCGGCTGGGTTGACGGCGGCAGATCGTCCTTCCGCCGGCCGGCACATCGGCCGCCGACGCGGCCGGCGGTCGGTCAGCGGCGCTTCGCCTTCGCCGGGGCCTGCCGGGCCGGGCTCGACATCGCGAGGAATCGGCGGTAGAAGCCGGAGAACGCCCCCACGAGAATGCCGAACGGCACCGATGTCACGACCGCGTTCACCACGACCCCCACCTTCTGATCCGTGGTCATGACGTAGGTGAACCCCAGGCCCGTCTGGACCGAGTTCGTGAACACGACGAACAGCAGCGAATACGCCGCCGCATTGGCGAGCGCCACGATCCCGCCGACGAGCCAGGCGCCGCGCGGCGCGAGCATCCCACCGAAGAAGGGGAGGATCATCGGCGGCGGCTGGAGCGCCAGGCTGCCCAGCAGCACCACGATCGGGTTCGCCGAGACCCCGGGGATGAAGAAGAGCGCCGTGATCCCGACGATGACGGCGAACGGCACCCACAACGCCTTCGAATGGACTGCGATCGCGGGCAGCGCACGGATGTCGGCGAGGATGTCCGCCGGCCCCGCGGCACGGCGAAGCCCCGCCACGAAGCCAGGCCGAGGGGGCGGCGCCGCCTCCCGTCGGGATGGTGGCCCGGCCTCGGGCCGCCTGGGGCGGTCGCCGCGCGAGACCGCCGCCGCTGGCGTCGCCGGCGTCTCGGTCTCGTCGATCTCGAGATCCTGGCTCTCGGCGGCTCCGGTGACGGAGCGATAACGGCGGCGCGCTTCGGCGCGCTCGGTCCTCTTCGCGCGGGCCACGAATCCTCCTGGGTCAGCTGGGTTGGGGCGACGGGGCATGCCGCGTCGAGCATCGTAACGCGGCGGCGAATAAGGGATCGATGAGCGGCGCGTGGTACACCCGGCGGGCCGCCGCTGTCTGCACCCATCGCCCGCCGGAATCTCTCCGCCGCCACCGCCCGCCGGGAGGTCGTCCATGCGCGCCCCGAGGAGCGCCGCGTTCGGCGCGGTCGCCAGCCTGCTTCTCCTTGCGACGTTGACCGGTGGCCCGCCACGGGCCGATGCGACGCCCGCCACGGTCGCGAACCTGCGTCCGGCCGCGGCCGTCGCCTGGCCCCCGTCGACGGGGCTGCTCCTCGCCGAGGTCGTGACCGGCGGTGCATCCGCCTCCGACGAGTACGTCGAGATCACGAACGCCGGGCCCGTCCCGGCGGACCTCGCGGGGATGGAGCTGGTCTACGTCACGTCATCGGGGTCCACCGTCACGAGGAAAGCGGCCTGGGGCGAGCTGGAGCTCCTTGGCACCGGCCAGCACCTCCTGGTCGCGAATTCCCTCGGGGTGTTCGCGTCGAGCGCCGACGCCACCTACTCGGGCGGGTTCGCGGCAACCGGTGGCGCGCTCGTCCTCCGCGCCGTCGGCGGAGCCCCGGTCGACGCGGTCGGCTGGGGCGACGCAACGAACCCGTTCGTCGAGGGTGCCGCGGCGTCCGCGCCGCCCGCCGGCCAGAGCATCGAGCGCAGACCCGGCGGCAACCCAGGGAACGGCACGGACACGAACCAGAACGCCGCGGACTGGGTCGTGCTCGCGGCGCCGGTCCCGCAGAACCTCGCCGCACGCCCGGTGCCGGAGCCCTCCTCGCCTCCGTCACCCTCGCCGACGACCGGCCCGGATCCCAGCCCGACGGCCACGCCGACGCCCACGCCAACGCCTTCGCCGAGCCCGACGCCCACGCCGTCGCCCACACCAACGCCCACGCCAACGCCATCGCCGAGCCCGTCGCCCACGCCGACGCCCACCTCGACCCCGAGCCCGGTTCCGAGCCCGACGCCGACGCCCACACCGACCCCGGTCGAGACGGTCTCCGTCGCGGCGGCGCGGGCGTTGGCCGATGGGACGACCGTCACGGTCGAGGGTGTCCTGTCGGCTCCGCTCGGCCTCCTCGACGCCGGGCGCGCCGGATTCCTGCAGGACGTCACGGCAGGGATTGCCCTCTATGCGGCGTCGGCCGTCGACCCGATGCCGGCGGGGTCCGTTGTTCGTGTCGTCGGCGTCCTCGACAACCGCTATGGCGAGCGCACGATCCGTCTCTCCGGCGCGCCCACGCTGCTGGCTGCCGGGCCCGTGCCGGCCGCGACCGAGACGACCACCGGTGCCGCGGCCGAACCACTCGAAGGACTGCGACTTGGCGTGCATGGAACGGTGATGGACGCGCCGACGATCCTCTCGGATGGGCCGGCCGTGACGCTCGATGACGGGTCCGGCGCGCTCCGCATCGTCTTCGCGGGCGATGCCGCCGGGCTCGTCCCCGCTCGCGGCAGCCTCGTCTCGGTTGCCGGCCCGCTGGGGCAGCGCGACTCGTCGGGCACCGGCTCGGGCGGGTACCGGTTGTTCGTCGTGAATCCACTCGACGTGGTCCAGGGGCCTGCGCCATCGCCCACGCCATCCCCCACGGAGGAGCCGAGTGCCTCCCCATCGCCCGATCCGAGCGCGAGCCCGTCGCCGACGCCGACGCCGCTGCCGAGCCCTTCGCCGGCCCCGTCACCGTCGCCGGGCGGCGATCCGGTGACCATCGCGACTGCACGTGGCGCAGCGATCGGGACCACGATCCACGTTCGGGGCGTCGTCACCGCCGAGCCGGGTCGCGTCGGGCTGCCCGCGCTCGGTGTCGTCGCCGACGAGAGCGGCGCCATCTTCGTCCGGTTCCCCGCCGGCGGCGCGCCGGCCCACGGGGCGCTGCTCGACGTTGTCGGGCGCCTGGCCGATCCATATGGGCAGCTGGAGATCCGGCCCGCATCCGCGGGCGTGCAGCTCATCGGTGTGGCGTCGCTCCCGGATTCGCTCCCGGTCGGAGCAGCATCGCTCGGCGAGCTCGTGGAAGCGCGCCTCGTGGCCCTCGATGCGACGCTCGATGCCGCGATCGTCCGCGAGGCGGGCGGCGACCTCGTGCTCCGGCTGGTGGACGCGACCGGGGTGGCGTTTCGCGC
>CAZKXK010000101.1:0-7820 GCA_964556585.1 uncultured Anaerolineaceae bacterium | reverse complement strand
CGTCGGGCCTCTGGCTGCGCGAGTCATGAGCACGCTTGAACAGACCACCTCTTCGGGATCACCGGTCGGGCACGATCCGACCGACCTCACCAACCGATCGCTGGGGCTGCCGGGTCGCATTGCCGTCGTCGCTGTCGCGGTCCTCGCCGTCGCCGTCGGCCTTACCAGTGGAGTCGGGCTCCTCGAGAGTGCCCCTTACGGCATCGTCGGCGGCGTCCTCGCCATTCGTCGGCCGCGAAACGCCGTCGGCTGGCTCCTCCTCGCCGGGGCGTGGACCTTCGCCCTTTCCTCCGTGCCGGTCCCCGCAACTACGGCCCAGTTGGTGGCGGGCACGCTGCCGCCACTGGTGATGGCCGTCGCCGTTGTGCAGGCCTCGACGGGTGGCTTTCTCATCACCGTGTTGCTCGTGATCACGCTCGTGTTCCCCAGCGGCCGACTCCCAACCGGACCATGGGGCGGGCTCGCTCGACTCGCCCTGGCGATCGTGCTCCTGCTCGCGATCCTCGGTGTCTTCGCCCCGACGATCTCCGTCTCTGTGCCGGGCATCTCGTCCGGCGTGAACGTCCCGAACCCACTCGCTCTGGTCCCCGGTTGGCCGCTGTGGCCCGTGGTCTTGGCGGGTCCGCCCCTAACCCTCGTGCTCACCGCCGCAGGGGTGATGTCGATGGTCGTCCGCCTGCGCCGCGCTCAGGGGGTCGAGCGCGCGCAGTTGCGCTGGCTCGTCTGGAGCATGGCCTTCATCGTCGTCGGGTTCATCATCGGACTCGTCGGCGACTCGGTATTCGCGAACGGTCTGAATGGCGTCGTCTGGCTGCCGGCGATCATCGCCTTCTCGTTGCCACCGCTCGCCATCGGCGTCGCCGTGCTTCGCTACCGGCTCTATGAGATCGACCGGCTCGTCAGCCGGACCCTCGCCTACGGTGTCGTGACAGTGGCCCTGCTGGCGATCTTCGGCGGGACGATCCTCGCCCTGCAGGCGCTCTTGTCGCCCCTCACGGGTGGCAACACGCTCGCCGTTGCGGGCTCGACCCTCCTCGTGGCGGCCCTGTTCCAGCCGCTCCGGCGACGGGTGCAGGAGGTCGTCGAGCGGCGGTTCAACCGGGCTCGGTACGACGCCCAGGTCGCCGTCGATGCCTTCTCCGCGCGCCTGCGCGACGAGGTCGACCTCGAGATCCTGCGGGGGAGTCTGCTCGCGCTCGTGGATGCCACCCTGGAGCCAAACACCGCGGCCCTCTGGCTCCGCCGGTGAGCACCTCTGTCCGGCCGGACTCCGGACGCTCCACGCCTGGTGCGGCTCTGGCTCGACGCCCGCGCCGGCCTCGAACCGTCGTCGTCTGGACGCTGTGGTCGATGGCGATGGTCTTCGTCGTCCTCAGCCTCGCGACGGCGCGGTCGGGCGGGCCCGATGACCCACTCCCGGCTGTCGTGATTGGCGTGGCGTCAATGTCGTTCGCGACGGTTGGGGCGATCCTCGTGAGACGGCTGCCCCGCAACTTGATCGGCTGGTTGCTGGCGGCAGGTGGGCTCTGTTTCGCAGCGGGTAACGGCGCCGCCGGTCTGGCCGACTATGGATTGACCGCTCACCCGGGCAGTGTGCCCGGCGCGATCTGGTTCGCTTGGCTCAGTCAGTGGATCTGGGCGCCGGCCATCGGCGCCGTCGTCCTGCTTGCGCTCGTGTATCCGTCCGGCCGGATGCTCTCGACGCGCTGGCGCCCGCTCGGTGCAGCGGGCGCGTTCGTCATCGCGTTCCTCTCAGTGGGCAGCGCCATGAGCCCCTGGCCCGCCGGCGTCTTTCCCGCGCAGAACCCGCTCGGGATCGCGGGCGCGCTGCCGGACACGGCCAGCGTTCTGGTGGCGCTGCTCACGGTGGCGGTGGTCGTCCTTGCGGTCACGTCGCTCGTGCTGCGCTACCGCCGGGCCGCGGGCATCGAGCGGGCACAACTCAAGTGGTTCGCCTACGTGGCGGCGATCAGCGTGCCGGCGGTCGTGGTCACAACGGCCTTGTATGGGATGACGGGCGCCGCCCTCATCGTCGCGAACGTCGCGGGGCTGGTCGCCTTCGGCGGTTTCGCGTTCGTCCCGATCGCCATCGGCATCGCCGTGCTGCGCTACCGGCTGTACGAGATCGACCGGCTGATCAGCCGCACCATCGGCTGGGGCGTGCTGACGGTCATCCTCGGTGCGATGTTCGTGGGGCTTGTCCTCGGGCTCCAGGCTGTCCTTGCCCCGTTCACGGGCTCGAACGAACTCGCCGTCGCGGGTTCGACGCTCCTCGTCTTCTCGCTCTTCCAGCCGCTCCGGCGACGCGTTCAGGGTTTGGTCGACCGGCGCTTCAACCGCTCCCGCTACGACGCGGAACGGGCGGTCGATGCCTTCGCCGCGCGCCTGCGGGACGAGGTAGATCTCGACACCGTGCAGGGGAGCCTGCTGACCATCGTGGAGGCCACGCTGGAGCCGACCTTGTCTGGTCTGTGGCTGCGCGAGTTATGAGCGCGTCTGGCCGAAGGCACCCGGGATAAACCGCGTGACTAGCCGACTGAGCAGCTAACTACGCCCGGTCCAGTCCCCCATCCACGCAGGTTGGCACGCCGTAGCGGACCGAAGACGTATAAGACGCCTGCTCTAACCGCTGAGCTACTCCCCCGCGTGTTCGAGCGTACACCGCGCCTGCCGGGATGTGCGACGATCCCGCCCCATGCCCCCCTTCCGATCAGCGCCGAACTCCCGCGCCAGGCCTTCGGCCGGTGGCACCGGAGCGCTGTCACCTCGCGATCCGCTCGCCTGGTCCGACCAGGAGGCCGAGCCGCGGCGGCCACTGCTGCCGCCGACCCGGCGCGACGTCGCGACGGCAGCTGCCCTGCTCGTCGCGGGGATCGCCTGGGGAGCGGCGCTTGCCTTCACCGAGAGCCTGCCGGTCGACTTCGGGTTCCTGGTCTTCGTGCTCCAGCTCGGCGTGGGCCTGGTCTTCATCATCACCCTGGTGCACCGGCTCCTCTTCCGCGGTTTCCACGTCGACCGGGTGGTGATCGTCGCCGCCCTCGTGGTGGGAGGCGGGGCGCTGGGCATGGCGGCCGGACCCACGGTGCCTCCGGCCGTGACGGTCGTCGGTAGCTACACGTTCACGCCTTCACTCCCGGCCGTGCCGGCGACCCAGGGAGCGCTGGCGTGCGAGTGGGCGAACGGCCGCTGGCGCATCGGCATCCTCACCACGACGACCCCGATCTCGGGCCTCCCGACGCCGCACGTCCTCACCGTCAACCTGCTCGACCGCCAGGTCCAGCTCTCCGACGGCGCCTCCTCGACGCTGCTGGCGGAGGGCGATTCGGCGGTCCAGCCGCCGCCCGGCGAGACGGCGCGCGGGGCCGGCGACCGGACTGGCGCGATCGCGATCGACGTGCTCCAGGTGAACCTGGCAGCCGGCCCGTCCGAGGTCAACGAGGTGCGCGGCACGTTCCGCTGGACCTGCCCCGGCCCACCGAGCTGATCATCGCGAGGAGGACGCGAGACTGCGCCCGCGGCCGAATGCCGCAGGCCGTGTCGTCAGTCGTGCGGTCGGATGCGTCCCGCCAGCCCGCGCAAGCTGAGGCGGCGAGGGGTCAGCCCGGGCTCGCGGCCGATCCCGGGCTCGCGGCCGTCCGCGCCGCCGCCCGATACCCGATACCCCGCGTCGCCGCCGGCAGTGGGCGCGTACCCGCTGCCCGTGCCCGCGGGCATGTATTCTCGCGAGGCCAGCAGCGCGTCCGCGATGCGGCGTTCTTCCTCGGTCTGCTCCGTGTCCAGGGGGAGGTCATCGGGGTCGAGGGGACGGGCGACGTCGACCGGCGGGCGTGGGGGGCGGGAGTATGCCGGCGCGCCATAGAGGCTGGGAAGCGCGAAGTACGGATCCGGCAGGACAGCCACGTCAGAGATCCCGTTCAAGCGTGATACGCGGGCCCGACGATAGTGCAGGGCACCGCGGACGAATGCTGGACGAGGGTACTCCCGGAGCCGCCGATAGTGCCAGCCCCGAATTTCGGCAGACGAGGCAGGAACCGGTGCACCACCGCACCACCCCGCCTGCTCCGACCGGCGCGCGCTATCGCCCGAGGAGTGGCTTCACGACCTGGAAGAGCACGACCAGGGTGAGGTAGGCGATCGGGAGCGCGGCGAACAGGCCGAGCGCCGCGCTCCACCCGCTGCGCGCGCCGGGCCGTCCCGGCTGGGGCACGACGAGGTAGGTGATCCAGGCCCCCAGCCCCGCGACCGCGATGACGAACGCGACCCCGGCGAGCGTCCGCAGGTCCCCGCCCGGAAGGCTGGCCCCGCTGTCGAGGGCGAGATCATAGGCAAGGAACAGCCCGCCGAGCACGACCGCGACCAGGAGGCTGCTCAGCACCGCACGGAAGACCGGCGGGGGGGCGGCGTTCAGCTGGCGCCAGCGCACTTCCAGCCAGGATCGGTGCCGGACGGGGCGGGGTCCCTGCTGGCTCACGCGGGCGGAAGCTCGATGAACTCGATGGCCGGGCGCGGAGGCAGCGAGTCAGGAGTGTGGCGGGCCAGCTCCGCGACGGCGTCCAGCACGCGCGCGAGCTCTTCCGCCGTGGTGAAGAAGCCGACCGAGATCCGGACCGCGTCGAGCGCCGGGATCGGCCGGACGATCGCGAGGACGCGGCGCGCCAGCTCCTCCACGACGCGCTCGGCCGGCCAGCCCGGGATCCGGAACGTGACCAGCGTCGCCATCCGGTCGGGCGGCGTCACGAGCGTCACGCCGGGCGTGTCAGCGAGGCGAACCGCCGCGGCGTGGGCCAGGCCGGCGGCGCGCGCGTGGGCCCAGGGGAGCCCGACCTGCATGGCGAGCCAGCCCGCGCTCCGCGCGAGACCGACCAGCGACGGCGCGTGGAACCCCGCGACCTCGTAGCGCCGCGCATCTTCCCAGAGCGCCTCGCGGCCGACCCCGTACGGGACCGCCGTGCTGAAATACCCGCGCGCCGCCGGCAGGCTGGCCCGGGCGACGTCCCGGCGGACGACGAGCGCGCCGCTGCCCTCCGGGCCCAGCAGCCACTTCTGGCCGGAGACCGCGTAGTACTCGGCGCCCAGGTCATCGACGTGGAGCGGGACCGCGCCGCCCGCCTGGGCGCCGTCCAGGACGACCACCGCGCCGTGCGCGTGGGCGCGGCGCACGATCTCCGCGACGGGGAGCATCGCCCCGGTGGTCCACAGCACGTGCGAGATCGCGACGAGGCGCACCCCGCCCGCCGCAAGCTCGCGCTCCAGCGCCGCGAGCGTCCGGTCGTCGTCCCCGCCGTCGCCGATGTCCGCGATGCGAACATCGACCCCGTGCCGGTCGCTGACGGCCGCCAACGGCCACAGCACGCCAGGATGCTCGTGGTTCGTCGTGAGCGCGCGGTCGCCCGGCCGCCAGTCCAGCGTGCCGAGCGCGAGGCCGATCCCGTCGGTCGTCGAGTGGGTCAGGGCGATGCCGGCGATGTCCGTTCCGAGCACCGCGGCGAGCGCTCCGCGAGTCTCCGCCATCCGCTCCAGCAGATCCTCGTGGGCGTCGCGGCTCGCGCGGCCAAGGGCAAGCTCGCGATCCTCGGCCTGGCGCATGGCGGCGGCGCTCTCGGCTGGGATCGGACCGCAGCTGCCGGTGTTGAGGTAGATGCCGGCCCGGGTCGCGGGCAGCGCGGCACGGATCGCGGCGAGCTTCTCGCGGTCGGCAGGCGTGTCGGTGAAGGCTGGCATCGGGTCCGTATGATAGGCGGCGATGTCCGACGCCCACGCTCGACCCGAGCTGCTCGCTTCTCCCGACTGGCTGGCGGAGAACCTCGGCCGGTCCGAGGTCCGGATTCTCGACGTCCGCTGGCGCCCGGACGGGACGGGTCGCCTCGCCTTCGCCGCGGGCCACCTCCCGAACGCGACGTATCTCGACTGGCGCGAGGCGTTCGTCGACCCGGACGATTCCGACACCGTGCTCCTGCTCGCGCCTCCCGACCAGGCGGCCGCCGCCGTCGCCGGGGCCGGGATCGGCAACGGCAGCACGGTCGTCGTCTACGACGACACGGCAAGCCTCTACGCGGCGCGCACCTGGTGGAGCCTGCGCGCCTACGGCCTCGAGTCGGTCCGCATCCTCGACGGCGGCTACGACGCGTGGGTCGCCTCCGGACGTCCGATCAGTCACGCCGTGCATCAGCCGGGTCCGGCCGCGTTCGCCCCGCGCGCCCAGCTGCGGGCGCGCCTGACGACGAGCGACCTCCGATCGCTCGTCGGGTCCTCCGGCGCGGTGATTCTCGACGCCCGGGCGCCCGCGGAGTACCGGGGATTCGAGGGGAACGCCCGGCGCCTGGGCCACGTGCCGGGAGCCGTCAACCTTCCCGTCGCCCTCACGACCGAGCCGGGCAGCGGCCGCTTCGCGGACGGCGACACGCTCCGGGCCATCATCGATCGGGCGGGCGTGGCCGGCCGACGGGTCGTCTGCTACGACGCGTCGGGCGTCGGGGCCGCGAAGCTCGCATTCGTGCTGGCCCTGATGGGCCACGAGGACGTGGCGGTCTACGACGGCGGCTGGGCCGACTGGGGCAGCCGCCTGGACCTCCCGGTCGACCGCTAGCCGGAGCCCGTCCCTGGCGGCTCGGCGCCGCCGGGGACGCTGGGCAGCCGGGTGGGCATCGCGGACGGGGCAGCGCGCCCGGCCGGACCTGGCGGGTCGTCCTCGTCGTACGGCGCCAGGATCTGCGCCCGCGCCTGGTTGACCGCGACCATCGCGGCATGCTGGCGCCCGTGCTGCAGCCGATCCGACCAGAAGACGGCGTCCGTGACCGGGATGAACGGCGTCCGCGGGTCGGCCAGCGAGTCGCGGAGCGTCCGCTCCGGGAGCAGGTGCACCGTGCCGATGACCCGGAACGGGGGGATGGAGACGAAGGCGCGGGCCGCGACCTTCAAGGTCCGGAGCCCGCGCGCCGGCTCGACGGCCTGGAGCGACACCGCGAAGAGGATCGACCCCAGGGTGATCTGGGCGAACTCCGCGCGCGTCGGGGCGTCGCCGGAACCGAGCTCCTCGAGCGACACGGCCTCGAGGACAAGGAACGGCTGGTCGGCCTCGTTGAGGATGTCCGTGACGCGGTGCTCGTGCGTCTCGATCGCGCCGCGCACCACGTACTGCTCCGTGTACAGCGTCATCGGGACTGTTCGGATCGGTGCGTCGAGTGCCATGCTCGCAGTCTACGGAGAATGCGCCGCTCCGAACACCCGTCAGCCCGGGAGGCGGGACTGGCCGTCCACCGCGACGCGAGCCCCGCCGTCGGCGGGTGACGCCGCGTGCACGCCCCGGGTCACCAGGTGCTCGGCGCCGTGCTGGAGCTCGCGCCAGAGCACGCGGACCGTCGCCAGCGTGTCGCAGTCGGCCGCGGCCTTGTCCGGGCGCAGGCGCGCGATCCGCGGGAACCGCAGCGTGAAGCCCGACTGGTGCCGGCCGCTCTGCATGATCACGTCGAAGGCAACCTCCACCACGACGGTGGGTTCCACGATCCGGTAGCGACCGTGGCGGGCCAGGGTGTGCGCCTCGAACCAGGCGGTGCGCTCGGCGATCTCCGCGTCGGTCAGGCCGCTGTATGCCTTCCCGATGGTGACGAGCTCGCCCGTCGCGTCGTCCCGCACGGCGAACGTGTAGTCGGACAGGACGCCGTGGCGCTTGCCGTGGCCGCCCTCGACGCCCACGACGACACAGTCCAAGGTCGCGAGCGCCTTCTTCATCTTCAGCCAGCCGAAGCCCCGCCTGCCGGGGGCGTAGACGCTCGTGGGGTCCTTGACCATCAGGCCTTCGTTGCGGCGCGCCCGCGCGGCGA
>CAZKXK010000100.1:0-7892 GCA_964556585.1 uncultured Anaerolineaceae bacterium | reverse complement strand
CCGCCAGAGACCACCGAGATGGAGCGGCCCGAGACGGCCATCACCTGGGTCCGGTCCTGGCCAGGCCGCCGCGGGCTGGCGAGCCAGCCCAGGACGTCGCCATCGAGGCCGGCCACGATCCGGCGTGCCTCGTCCCCGGACGCGAACGGTTCGAGCGGCTCCCAGTTCGGCGCGATGCACTCGGTGTCGTAGCGACGGCGCGGCAGCGACGAGGACGGCGACGCGAACCCCAAGGCAAGGTCGCGGAAGACCGCCGCCTCGCGGGACAGCTCGCGGGGCAGTCGCACGTCCGTCGCGCCGCGCCCCGTGCGCAGGGTGACGGACGTCGCGCCCCGGGACGTCGCCACCGCGACGTCCACCAGCTGCTCGTTCGGGAGGCTGGTGACGTCCACTCCCCAGTCGGACAGGTAGCGGTCGGGCGTGGCGTGGTCGACCAGCCACGCGACCTGGCGATCGGTGAGCAGCAACAGGGCGGCCCGCCGGTCCCGGCGCAGGGCAACACGTTCCACGAGACCCGTGTCCACGAGCGCGGGGCGCTCGATCCAGTAGAGGATCCGCTCCTCCGGGTCCAGCATCCCCTCGAGCCCCCGCACGAACCGGGGCGGCAGGCGCGTCAGCGAGTACTCCGAGAGCGAGTGCGGCGTGGAGAAGCGAGCCTGCGCCGGCGCCTCGGATCCCTCCGGGAGCCATGCGCGGCCACCGACCACGCGCTCCTTCGCCCGGCGTTCCCGAAACTCGCGGCGGGCATGCTCGGCGTGGCGCGCGGCGGTCGCCCCGTCGATCCAGGCCCCCTCCGACGCGACCCGACCCGCCGCGGTCCGGAGGAACGGCTCGATGGGGACGGAGGCTCCGCCGATTCTCGCCACCAGCACCGTGCCGGCCGGCGTGGCGAGGCCGCCGACGAGCTCGCCCTCGATCCGGCAGCCCACGAACGTGGAGGCGGGCAGCGCGATGAGGACCGGCACCTCCCGGCCTGATCCGTCATCCGCCTCGACGAGGTGGCCCCGGTCCAGCCCCAGCCAGGGCCCGCGGAACCGGGCGCGCCGGGCGGTGGATCCGATCCCGTCCACGTTCGCGTCGAACTCGACGCCCGGGCCCATCGGCTCGTCGACCTCCACGATCACGCGGGTGCGCTGCGTCATCGGCGCGCAAGGTCCCGGCCGCGCCGGAGCGCGCGACGCGTCTCCGCCGGGGAGACGGCTCCGGCGCCGTACCGTTCGCGCTCGTAGTCGGCCGCGAGGAGGTTCAGCCGGTACCCCATGGCCGGGGCGATCCGCCGCGCGTGCGTGCGCACGGTCTCGGCCGGCGCACGGGCCAGGGTCGGGTCCGTCGCGACGATCCCGAGCAGCGCCACGTATGCGCCCGTCGCGGTCCGCGGCCTGGCGCGGCGGTGGAGGAACCCGGGGAGCCCCACCCGGGGCAGGTGCAGGTCGAGGTGCGGCCGCTCGAACCGGTGCTCCGGCTCGTCGCGCGGGACCGGGCGGCCCGGGTGCGCGGCGAACCCGCCGTCCCGGGCAACCTTGACCAGCGCCGCGATCACCACGGCCAGCCCGACCCCGACGAGCACGAGCACCAGCACGCCAACGGCCGAGCCGCTGCCTGCCGGGCCAACCGGGACGGCAGGCAGCGGGGCGCCGGACCCCTGCGCCGAGCCCACCGACCGCAGGAACTCCCCTACCCCGCGCGTGGCCGCGGCGAATGCGTCGGCAAGCGGCCCGAGCACGGCGGCCGCGGCCGTCCGGAGCGGCACGCCGACCAGCCAGGCGACTGGCAGACCGGCGACCGCCGTCCCGCCGACCACCAGGCCCAGGAGCCGCAGCCAGAGTCGGGAGTCCGGCGAGCCCGCACCCCCTTCCAGCTCCAACCGCTCGAGGCGGGCCAGGCCGATCCCCGCCAGCCCCGCAGCCACGAAGACCAGGGTCCCGACGAGCGCCGGGGCCAGGAACGCGGACGTTCCCGACGCGCCCACCGTGCCGGCCAGCCAGGGGACCGCGAGGGCCGGGCCGCCGCGCGCGAGCAGGCTGGACAGCGCCACGTCGTCGCTGTTCGCGTCGGCGTTGCGGAGGCCGCGCCACGCGGCGAGGCCAAGGCACCACGGCCCGGGCAGCAGCAGGCCATCCATGATCGTCCCGGGATGCTCGAGGACGAGGCCGGCCAGGACCGCGACGCCGACGACCACGGCTCCGAGCAGGCGGCCCGACAGCGGACCGCGGTCGCCCGATCGCGCGATCGTCACGCCCGCGGCCGCGGCAAGCGCGAACGGAAGGATGCCGAGCGCGGCAGCGCGGTGGAGCAGGCCGACGTCGAGGGCCGAGTAGACGACGGCGACCCAGCCGGCTTCGGCGATCGCGACCAGCGCGCCTCGAAGACGCCGGACCGACGCCGCGCTCATCCTGCCCCCAGCACGAATGCCCGGCTCGTGCGCCAGTCGGGCTCGAGCGCGGCCGTCGTGGACACCAGCCCGCGGGCGCGCGACCGCCGTTGCCACTCCAGGCGCCGCGGCCCAAGGGCCACGTGCCGCACCTCGAAACCGCTCGCGTCGAGCCGGCGGAGCACGCCGATGTCGGGTGCCGGGTCACGACTCGACACGACGTACAGCAGGCAGCCGGGCGCGACGCGGGCCGGCAGGCCGGCGAGCATCCGGTCGAACGGGACCGACGGCGTGCTGCTCAGCCGGCCCAGGAGATCCTCGATCCGGGAGAGCTGCCCGGTCCCGGCCACCGGGTCGATGAACGCGTAGCGCGCCCGGGTGTGGGTCCACCCGTTGGCGACGAGACCTACCGCCGCGCCCTCGGCAAGAGCGTGGCGCGCGAGCGAGGACGCGGCCACGATGAGAGATTCGACCAGGTCATCGTTGTATCGGAGGAGCCAGTACTGCCCATCGTGGGTCTGGATGTCGAGTGCCACCAGCACGGTGCGCGTGATCGCTGGATCGTACCGTCGGCTCACCGGCGTCCCGAGGCGCGCCGACGCCCGGGCGTGGACACGCCGGCGCGGATCGCCGGGCTGGAACGGCCGCACGCCAGCGAACTGGCTCGGGTCCTCCACCAGGATCCGGCGGGACCGGCGCGTGCCGAGGAACGGCCTGCCCTGGTCCCGCGCGAGCACGGGAACGGTCCGGGGACGGACCACGAGCGATGCCGGCTGCGCGTCGTCGGCGTGGACCGAGCTCGGGGCGAACAGGTCGGCGACCTCGCGGCTGACGGGCCCGAAGCTGAAGATGCCGCGCCGGTCGGCGAGGATGTGGACGGTCCGGGAGGCGCGCTGGAAGGGACCCAGCGTCCATCTCGTGCGGAGGACCCCGAGGCCCGGGCGGTCGCTGTGCTGGAGCGGGTGATCGACGATCGTCAGGTCGTCGCTCGCGAAGTCGTCGACGCCGAGCCAGGGGATCGGGAGGAGCTTCGCGTTCCGGACGTCCAGCCGGACCTCGACCCGGTCGCCCCAGACCGCCCGGTCGCGCTCCAGCGTGCGTTCGTACGTGAGGTGGTCCAGGCCGTGCTTCGTCCAGAGCGTCGAGAGCCAGTCGACCAGGAGCGCGAGGACGCCGATCAGCGCGATGCCCGCGGACCCGACCAGGGCACCGCCGAGGATGAGGGCAAGCGCCACCAGGCGCCGGCCGGTCACGACACCTCCGCGATGGGCACCGGCACGGAGTCAAGGAGATCGCTCATCGCCGCCTGCACGGACGCGCCACGGAGCTCGCGGTCCACGTCGAGCAGGAGCCGGTGCCCGAGCACCGGGGCCACCATCACCCGCACGTCGTCCGGCAGGACGAAGTCCCGCCCTTCGAGCCAGGCCCAGGCCTGGCTGGCCCGGTAGAGCGCCACGCTGGCCCGCGGGCTCCCGCCGAGGCGCACGTCCGGGTGCGACCGGCTGGCGCGGACGATGTTCACCAGGTACCGGCCCACGTCGTCGCCCAGGCGAACCTCGCGCACCCGGTCACGGAACGCCAGGACGCCGGTTGCGTCCACCACCGGCGTCACACGGTCCAGTGGATCCGGCGCTTCCTGGTAGCGGCCGGCGATCTGCAGCTCGGCCGCCTCGGTCGGATAGCCGACGTCGACGCGCACGAGGAACCGGTCCAGCTGCGCCTCGGGCAGCGGGTACGTGCCCTCGAGCTCGATCGGGTTCTGCGTGGCCAGCACGAGGAACGGCGCGGGCAAGGGCCGGGTCTCGCCGTCGGCCGACACCTGCCGCTCCTGCATCGCCTCGAGCAGCGCGGATTGGGTTCGCGGGGTCGCCCGGTTGATCTCGTCCACGAGCAGCACGTTCGTGAAGATCGGGCCCGGGATGAACCGGAACGTCCCGGCCTCGTAGACGCTGCTGCCGGTCACGTCACCCGGCAGCAGGTCGGGCGTGCCCTGGACGCGGGCGAACGACAGCCCCAGCGCCCGGGCGAACGCGCGCGCCAGGGTGGTCTTGCCCGTGCCGGGCACGTCCTCGATCAGGGCGTGGCCGTCGGCGAGGAGCGCGACGGCCAGCAGCCGGAGCGGGAGCTGCAGGTCCACGACCGCGGCCCCGACCGCACGCTCCAGCGCATCGCGGAAGCGCTGGCCGTCGGATCGTCCGGCGAGCGTCACGTGGCCCGCGGCGCGAGCGTCGGCGGACTCCGGCGGCGCGTCCATCCGGGTGGCGACGCCTTCACTGCTGTTGTCCACGCGACTCCTTCCCGGAAACGACAACGGCCCCGGGTCTGCAGCTGCAGTCCAGGGGCCATCAGCCCGAGCGGGCAGTTCAGGCGCTTCGCGCCTCGGCGGACACCATCGCCATTTGGCACGCGGGAGCGTAGACCGCCGCGCGGGTGGCGTCAAACGTGCCGGAACGCTTGGCGTCGAACGCACGGCGGCGTACCGCAGCCCGGCGACGATGATCCGGCCGTTCAGGTCCATCGCCCGGATCGCCGGCGGGGTTACGGTATCCGCGAACGGGAGACACATCCTCGGGCCCATGATCACGGGTGTCGAATGAGCCTCAACCGGAACCAGGAACGAGCCGTCGCGGTCCGGCTGCGGATGCTCGAGGAACGCCTCGCGATCATCGCTCGCCTGATGGACGAGGACGAGGGCGGGCGCCTCTATCGTCGCGATCGAGCGCCGTATTCCGCGGCGCAGCGCGCCAGGATGGAGGCCGTGACCGTCGAGATCCGGACCGAGATCGCCCACGTGGCCGACACCTTCGGTCTCGCGAGCGAGGAGCAGGACGCGGCGCGACGCATCGTCGGGCTGCTGGGCATCACCTGGGAGGGCCTCGGCGACGTCCGCGCCGGGCGGCTCCGCGGCCTCGGTGACGTGGATCCCGCACTCCGGGAGCAGCTCAACCCTTCGATCGAGCGGCTGATGGCCCTGGTCCTCGACCTCCAGGAGATCGCCTCCCGGGTCGACTGACCCGCGCGCCCCGGGGCGCGGGTCGCCGGGTCAGCCTGGCCGTGCTCGGCGCGTGATCGCTCGAGCGCGATCCGGACGATGACCGATGTGTGCGCCGCGGCCCGCTGGATGGCCGCGTCCGCAACCGGGTCGCCGGCGAACGCAACGAGGGCCGCGGCGGCCGCGGCCGATCGGTACGGATCGTCCGCCTGGTCGACGAGCCCGGCAAGCGCGGCGATCGCCTCCACCGCGTGCCGCGCGGCCAGGACCTCGGCTGCCCGCATCGCCGTCTCCGTGTCGGGATGCCGCAGGGCCCAGGTGAGCAGGTCATCGAACGCCTGGCCGTCATCGACGGCCAGGGAGGCGCCGCACGTCTCGCAGGACGTGGCGCTCCAGGAGTTCATCGCGTAGCAGGCGGGGCAGAACCGAGTCGGGCCGCTCATCGACCGCCGGTCGCGCGGCGTCGCGCGGGTTCCGCCGCGGCAGGAACCGCCGCGGTCTCCGTCGCCCCGCCGAAGATCTTCTGGTACAGGTCCTGCCCGTAGCTCGTCGGGAGCGGCTCGCCGGCGACGAGCCGGAACGTCCGCTGTCCATCGGCCATTCGCTCCGCTCGCAGGAACAGGGCGGTTGCCGCTTCCTGGAGGTGGAACCCCTGGGCCAGGTCGAACATGTGGGTCACGACGCACACCTTGATGCCGGCCTCCAGCATCGCCCGGATGATCTGCCGCGCGATCTCGGACCCCTCCCGCTCGTTCGTCGAGGCGAATGACTCGTTGAACAGCACGAGGCTGGTCGGGGAGATCGCGTCCACGATGGAGCTCATGCGACTGAGCTCCTCGTCGAGCTTGCCGCTCCGCAGGCTGGCGTCCTCTTCCCGCTTGAAGTGCGTGAAGGTGCCGTGCCGGACGTCAGCCCGGAACGACTCGGCCGTGACGAACATGCCGCACTGCATCATGAGCTGGGCCAGGCCGATCCCTCGAAGGAAGGTCGACTTCCCGCCCCCATTCGCACCGGTGATCATCACGAGCGTCCTGGCGTCGGCATCGAGGTCGTTGGGGACGACCCGGTCCTCGCCGCGCAGCGCAAGGCAGACGTCGTAGAGCCCGCGGCCGGCGAGGACGGCGCTGCCCGTCGGGAAGGGTTCAGGAACGCAGACCGGGTACGCCCTCGCCGTCAGCGTCTCGCGGAGGTTCAGGCACCCGACGTAGAAGCCCATCTCGGAACGAAGCAGGCCGAAGAAGCTCAGGATGTGCTCGACCGACTGGGCCAGCGCGATGGCCGCGAGGCTGATGCCCCGTCCCTTCAGCTCGCCGAGCGCCGCGATGCCGCTCTCGTCCCGATCGGCGATCTGGTAGACGTAGCCGGAGTGGTCCCAGAGGCCGATCCGTTCCCGCCAGCTCCGCCTGGTGGCCCGCGGCTTGCGAAGCACGTACTGCGTGCCCCGATTGCCTGCCCCCAGCTGCGCCGTCATCAGGATGCCGTCCCGGAAACGCAGCCGCTGCAGGTGGTCCTCGATCGTCCCGAGGTACGCGTCGTCCAGCTCCGTCGCGAGCATGCTGAAGAGCCGCCCGAAGCCCTCGGACCGGACGTCGCGGGCATGCGCGTCGGCGACCCGCCGCAGCCGCTTGAGGCTGGAGACCAGCAGCTCGAGGACCTCGATCGACTGGCTCAGCAGCGTGTCCGGGAAGCGTCCCGAGTAGAAGTGGGCCCGCTTCTCGGCTTCGGTCGCCTCCGCGGCAATCGCGTAGATCTCCCGGGCGACTTCGGGCTGCACCACGCAATCGGCCAGGAGCTGCTGGCGATAGCGGATGGCATCCGGCGCATCGAGGCTGGCGAGGACCGCCGACCTGGCCACGCCGAACAGGAACCGGTCGCCAGCTGCCATCGCCCCGAACAGCGTGTCGAGCCCCAGGTCCTGGGTGAGGGCGGCCGCGCCCGGGGGTGGGTCCGCGTCGACGTCGAAATCCCGGTCGCGGTACATCAGGAACGCTTTCATGGCGTGATGCGTGCCTTAACGCGCGCGTAGGTGAGGCCGTACTTCTCGGCGATCGCCGCGGCGTATGCCAGCCCGTCCGCGGGCCGCCTGACCACCTTGAACGTCCGCCGGGCAGGGTCCTCGGCGTCCACCGTGCTGACCATGCTCACGGTCGTCTCGCCGAGCGATGCCAGCTCGTCGAGGAACGTCACCGACACGCAGATCATGTCGAGCCCGATGATCGCCCGCATGACCTCCCTGCTCAGGTAGAGCGCGTCGCGCACCGCCGTGGAACCGAAGCTCTCGTTCATCACCAGGAGGCTGTCGCGTGTCGCGTGCTCCAGGATCCGGTGGATCCGGAGCAGGTCGTCCTCCAGCTTCCCCCGCTGGTTCCCGAGATCCTCCTCGCGCTCGAAGTGGCTGTAGATCCCGTCGACGAGGAACAGGGTCGCCTCGGAGCCCGGCACGGGACAGCCGATGCTGGCCAGGTGGTGCAGCTGTCCGACGGTGCGGGCGAACGTCGTCTTCCCGCCCTGGTTCGGCCCCGACACGAC
>CAZKXK010000099.1:0-7941 GCA_964556585.1 uncultured Anaerolineaceae bacterium | reverse complement strand
GTTCACCCGCGAGCGCTTCTCGGTCAGCGAGGCGATGACCTACTACCAGTTCGTGCTCGACGAAATCCTCGACAAGGAAAAGCGCGAAGCCGGCGGCAGCTGAGCGCGGGCCGCGCGACCCGGCGCGGACCGCGGCGCGGGGACGGAGATGAGCCGCGCCGGCCCGGGCGAAACGAGACGAGACGAACCCTCGGCTACTCCATCGGGTCGAGCACAAACACCGGGATCTGGCGATCCGTCCTCGCCTGGTACGTCGCGTAGTCGGGCCAGGCTTCGACTGCGCGCTTCCACCAGGTGGCTTTCTCGTCGCCGGTGACCTCGCGCGCCGTGTAATCGCGCCTGGTCGCGCCGTCCTGCAGCTCGACGTGCGGGTTCGCCTTGAGGTTCTGGTACCAGGCTGGATTCCGCGGCGCGCCGCCGAGCGACGCGACCACCGCGTAGACACCCTCGTGCTCGACGCGCATGAGGGCGGTCTTGCGGAGCTTGCCGGTCTTCGCGCCGACCGAGGTCAGCACGATCACGGACCTGCCGCGCAGATCACCGCCCTGCTCGCCGTTCGTCGCCTCGTAGATCTCGGTCTGCTGTCGCGACCAGGCGGACGTGCCCGGTTCGTATTCTCCGGTGAGTGGCATGGCCCCATTCTCTCGCCGAACGCCAACGCTCGCGGAATCGCCAACGCGTGACGTTGATGACGTGGTCCGGACCCTGGCCGGCCCGGCCGCTGATCGGCTTCCACGGCCCGGTTCGACTTCCACGGCCCGGTTCGGCTTCCTCGGCCCGGTGATGAAGGTTCGTCATGACACGCCCCGACGGCGCGCCTACGGTAGCCCGGCCATGCGCAACCAACCCAGCGCGAGCGAGTCTGCCCGGGCCCTGGCGATCATCCGACCGCCCGAGCCGACGACACGACACCTCGCCGTCCTCGATGCATACGCGGAAACGGGCACCTACGAGCTCACCGGCGCAGCCACCGGCATCCGTGCGGCGACCGTGAGGAACCTGCTCATCGAGATCCGGGGGCATTACGGCGCGGCCACGACGATCCAGGCCTATCGGGCCGCCCTCGTCGCGGGTGACCTCCCGGCTCCCGATGGTGACGACCCCGCCGTTCGCTCGTGACCGTGCGGTCCACGACCACGGTGACTGCACCTGCTCAGCCGTGGCGGAAAGCCGCCACCCCGCGACAACCAGGAGGATGAGATGCCTGTTCGGAAGACCAAGCGAACGGCCGCGGCCGAGACCGGAACCGCCGGAACCGCCGGAACCGCCGAGACCGGATCCGACCTTCACGTCGATGACCTGGCCGCGGCCGCCGATGCCGCAGCCGCCGATGCCGCAGCCGCCGCCGTGGTGGAGTCTGCCGAGGCCGCCGCCGACGCGACCCGCGCCGAAGACGAGTCGACCGTCGCAGCTACCTACTCGGCCCTGAGCGAAGCCGCGGCCCAGCGGGGTTCGCGCGACGCTGCCCAGGGCGCGGCGACGTTCTCGATGGCCGACGAAGTGGCCGCCGGCGGGGAGATCGCCGCGGCGCTCAGCAGCTACGAGTTCCGCCGCGGCATGGAGCTCGCGGGCATTGCCGGCCAGCTGCAGGTCGCCGCGGAGCTGCTCCAGACGAGTGGGCAGCCAACGCTCGCGGCGTTCCTCGGCCGCACGAGCCACCAACTGCGCGGACTCGCTGTCAGCGCGATCGGCCGGGCCTCGGAGGGCGCGGTCGTCGCCCATGGCGCGCAGCACCTGGCCGGCCGGCTCGCGGCCCTGGGACTCAACGAGATGGACGAGGGGCGCGACGAATACGCCTCGTCTGCGGCGCTTGGAGCAGCGAGCACCGAGCTGGCTGCTGAAGCAGCGCGATCGGCAGCCGCGGGAGCCGTGGAGCTCGCCGCGGCGACGGCGATGGCCGGCCTGGCCGAGGCGCTCGCGACCGAAGGCGCCGATCATCGGGCCGACGCAAGCGGTGCCGACCAGGGCGCTCCCGGCACGCCAGCCGTGGCAACGCCGCACGTGCCGGGGCCGGCGACAGGGGCGTCATCCAGGCGAACGCCCCGCAAGCCGGCCAAGCCGGCCAAACCGGCCAAGCCGACCAAACCGGCCAAGCCGACCAAACCGGCCAAGAAGTAGGTCAGCGGGCCGGGGCTCGAGGCGCTGCCGCACGGGTGGCCAGCAGCACGGGATCTGCTACGGGGGCCGGGGTCCGTGAGGTGACGGCCGACACGACGGCACCTTCGTGTCCCGGCGACCATCGGTTCGGCTCGTGCCCGGGACCACGTCCGCCGGCGATCGCCCGGAGCGCCGGACGCTGGCGGGCGGTCATGGGCTCAACCGCGGGAAGCGCCCAGGTCGTGGCCTCGGCGGGCCTGCCGAAGAGGTACCCCTGGCCGAACTCGACCTCGAGCTTCTCGAGGACTGCCCGCTCCGCCTCGGTTTCGATCCCCTCGGCGACGACGTGACAGTCCGTTGACCGCGCGAAGTGGAGGAGCGCCACGATCAGCGCCTGCCGGGTGAGGTCGGCGTTCACGCCGCGCACGAGGCCGATGTCGACCTTCACGAACTGTGGCCGGAGCTCGACAAGGTGGCTGAAGTTCGCGACGCCGGCACCGGCATCGTCGACCGCCAGGCGGAGGCCCGAGCCGAGCGCCACGAACGCCGACCGGAGCGCCCCGTAGTCGTCGATGGTGTCGTGCTCGGTGATCTCCAGGACGACCGGCCGGGTCCGATCTGCCAGGATCGAGCGCAGCTCGTCGCCGGCCAGGATCAGCGCCGGTGAGACGTTCAGGCTGAGGTACCGCCCCGCCGGCAGGGCCTCGGACGCGGCCAGCGCGGCGCGCAGGGTGACCGACTCGAGCGCCTGCTCGAGTCCGCCTCGGCGGGCCTCGGCGAAGACGCGGTCCGGCGGGGTCCCGTCGGCAAACCGGGTGAGCGCCTCGTAGCCGATCGGCTCGCGCGTCGCAAGGTCCACGATCGGCTGGAAGACCGGATGGAAGGACCCTTCGTCGATGATCGCCTGGCACCGCTCACGCGTCGCGGCCGCCACACCGGTGAGGGCGACCGATGGCGCGACGAGTGCCCCTGCGAGCGAGGCGAACTCGAGGATCGCCGGCAATCGCTCGGCCAGCAGGGCCACCGCATTGGGATCCCGGGAGCCGACCGTCAGGAGGCCGATGAGCGTCGTTCCCGAGTGGACCGGCGCATAGGCCTGGCCGCGCAGGCCAATCGCCAGGTGCTCGGCAAGGTACGGGTGGTCGGCGCGCCGTCGCCACTCCTCCACCCACGGACCCAGCGCCGCGCGCGCCCGGAGCTGCGCGCTCCGCTTGGATCCGAGGCTCTTGCGTTCGATCAGGCGCCCGTCGTCGACGGTCATGGCCAGGGGAATCGCGTTGCCGTCGGATCCGAGGATCAGGAGCGACGCCATCGCGATCTCCGGCAGCTCCACGACGTGCGTGCAGATCGCCTCCGCCGTCTGTTCGGGGGTATCGAGCGGGCGAAGCGCCGCCAGCGCATCCGCGATGACGGCCCGCTCGCGGCCGCGGCGAACCTCGCGGGCCTCGAGCGCCCGCTCGTGGGTGACATCGCGCTGCACCGCGACAAAAGAACGGGTGGTGCGTCCCGCATCGAGGACCGGCGTGATCACCGCTACCTCGAGGCACGTGGTGCCATCCTTCCGGCGGTTCACGAGCTCCCCGGACCAGGTCTCGCCCGCCGCGAGCGTCGACCACATGTCGGCGTAGAACGCGCGGGGCTGCTGGCCGCTCTGGAGGATCCGGGGGTTCCTGCCGATCACCTCGGCGGCGGCGTAACCCGTGGTCCGCTCGAAGGCAGGGTTGACGTAGACGATGTTGGCGGCCGCATCAGTGATCAGGACCGACTCGGCCGTCTGCTCGACGGCCGTGACGAGGCGCGTGCGCTCGGCCTCACCGGCCTCGCGGACGGCCCGTGCGCGGAGCGTGCCGACGCCGTAGGCGAGGTCTGCGGCGAGCTCCTCGAGGAGCGCGACCTCCTCGGCCCCGAATGCGTCGCGCTCGTCGGAGTAGATGACGAGAGCGCCGAACGCCTTGCTCGCCTCGCACAGCGGGATCGCCACGACCGAGACATGGCCGAGGACACGGGCTGCCTCTCGCCCCGGCGCAGCGGCAGGATCGGTGGCCAGGTCCCGAACGACCACCGTGCGACCCTCGCGCACGGCGGTGTCCACGGGCCCGAGCCCCCGCTCGGTCCGGTGGCTGGCCGCGCCCTGCCCCACCCGGTCCCCGGGGCCGTAGCCGGCCGAGGAGACCGGCCGGACTGCCCCGGCTCCATCGTCGTCGCGGTAGCCGACCCAGGCGTTGCGATAGGCGCCCTCCTCGACGACGACGTGGCACAGGCGCTCGAGAAGCTCGGCTTCGCTGCCTGCCCGCACGAGCGCGGCGTTCGCGGCGCTGTGCGTGCGGAGGACCCGGTTGAGCCTCGCGACGGACGCCTCGGCGCGGTGCCGATCGCTGACGTCCCGCGCCGCGCCCTCGATCGCGACGAGCGTGCCCGCCGCATCGAAGACCGGCGTGCTGCGCCGCTCGAGCCAGACCCAATGACCGTCCGCGTGTTGGAGCCGCAGGACGACCGAGTCCGCCACCTGCGGCGGGCCTGGCGCGGGCCTCAGAAGGTGGCGGTCGTCCGGGTGGGCCAGCCTCGCCAGCAGGCCGGGGTCCGCGTAGAACGCCGCCGGTGCGTACCCGAGCACGGCCTCGATCGACGGGCTCACGTATTCGAAAGCCGGGGTCGGCAGGACGCGGTAGCGAACGATGACATCCTGGGCGTGCTCGGCGAGGAGCCGGAAGCGGTTCTCGCGCGCCTCGAGCTCCGACGTCTGGCGTGCCCGCCCGACCTCGAGCCGGCGGAGCAGGAAGGCCAGGACCGCGCCGGTCAGGGCAACAAAGCCCCAGCCCTTCAGGATGGAGAGCGTGACGAGCGTCGCGGGATCGCCCACGAGAACGCCGAGCACCCGATCGCTCAGCGTGATCCAGAGGATCGCGCTGATGACGTACCCGAGCACGATGGCCCCGGCCGACAGCTGGGCGGTGGGACTTTCCCGGCGGAGCATGCGGTGGATGGTCCCTCAGACAGTTGACAACGCACACATCGTCGACCCCGAAGCGTGAGCCGGCAAGGACCCAGATGTACCTGCCGCGCACACGGCCATGACGTCCGGCCGCCCGGGCCGCAGGCTGCAGGGATGAAGGAACGTCATGACGCGGTCGCGCTCGGACAGCACACTCGCAACTCAGAGTTGTGCCAGGTCCAGGAGGTCGTGCTCATGAAGACCGAAGACCCCGCCGTCCAGGGCGGTGATGCAGAGCGGGATCCCACGCTCCGGAAATTGCGGGACCTCGATCGCACCGTGGCCGTCGCTGCCGACGATATCCGGGGACGGATGGTCAAGGACAAGGACGGTCATGAGCTCGGCAGGGTCGACAGTCTCCTCGTCGACGCCGTCGGGCAGAAGGTGCGGTTCATGGAGGTCGCCACCGGCGGCATCCTGGGCCTGGGAGAGACCAAGTCCCTGATCCCGGTCGAGGCGATCACGCGTGTCACGGACGACGAGGTCCACATCAGCCACACCCTCGAGCACGTGGCGGGCGCGCCCGCCTACGACCCGAAGCTCGTGAAGGAGGACTCGGCCTACCTCTCCAGCCTGTATCCGTACTACGGGTACGAGGGGGATCCAGGCGGTGAGGTCCCGATGCTCGTCGGCTATCCCTACGCGGCAGGGTGAACCTGCGCCGGCCCCGCTCGCACAGCGGACCGGTCTGTTCGTTGCGTCGGTTTCGTCGGACGAGAACGGGACGTGACAATCCCTGAAATCGCCGCTGATCGAACGACGCGCAGGAGCGTGCTCGTGTCGCTCGGCGTCAATGCGGCGGAGACGCTCGCGCTTGGGGCCGCGGCGTGGGTGACCGGTTCCGTCGGGCTGCGGGCCCAGACGGCCGCCAACGCGGCCGACCTTGCAGTCGTCGCATTCCTGCTGATCGGCGTGCTCAGCAGCGCTCGTCCGGCCGACCAGAGCCATCCACTGGGCTACGGCCGGGAACGGTTCTTCTGGTCCCTGTTCGCAGCCCTGGGCATCTTCGTCGGGGGCGCCGGACTTTCTCTCGAAGGAGCGGTCGATTCCGGGCTGCACCCCTCGCCCGTCGACCACTACGCGATCGCGTACTTCGTCCTGGCCACGACCGTGGCACTCGACATGTTTGCTCTGCTCGTCGCGCTGAAGCCGGTCCGCCACGAGGCGGCCAGCCGAGGCATCTCGCTACGCGCCCAGGCGCAACGGAGCACGGACCCCGCCGCGATGACCGTCATCGTCGGCGGATTGTGCGCCGTGGTGGGGGCGATCGCCGCCGCCGCGGGATTGGTCGCGACCCAGCTGACGGGAAGCGTTGCGCCCGATATCGCCGCGAGCGCATTCATCGGAGTGGTCCTCCTCGTCGCGTCGATCATCCTGCTCAGGGCCAACCGCGCGCTCCTCTCGGGTCGCGGGGTCCCGATTTCCGTCCTGCGCGAGATGTACCGCGTCGTCGCGGCTCAGCCGGGGATCGTTGCGGTCCCGGACCTGTTCGCCGTCGTGGTCGGGCCTTCGAGCCTGATCGTGGATGGCGACGTGACCTTCGCCGACGAGCTGACCGTGCCGGACGTGGAGCAGGCAATCATCGCCGCTGCCGCCGCCCTGCGAGCGCGTTGGCCGTCGGTCGACTACGTCTACCTGACGCCGGTGCCGAAGGCTCGGTCCCGTCGCGCCGCGCGGGCTGCGAGGACGGTTGTCCCTGGCTCGGGGCCTGCCGCGCCCGTACAGCCGGCGGGTGCCGGCCATGACGGACAGTCATGACGGCCCGGCGCATGACGGCCAGACTGCCGGAACGGATGGGCGTGTCGCGCGTCCGCGCAGCGCCTGAGAGCACAGGCGGCACTTCGCCCTACCAGGAGTCGATCGTGAACGAAGCACACGCACGTGACAACGTCGCTCGCGAGCGGGCCCGCATCGAGGCGTTGCTGACGGGGTTGGACGGCGACATCCGCGCGGCCGGGTCGCTTCGAGGTCAGCAGACCGGTGAGCTCGAAGAAGGCGCCAGCGGCCTGGAGACGGAGTCCGTCGACGTCGCCCTGGCTGCCAACCTCCGCGGTGAGCTGGCCGCCGTGGAGCGAGCCGAGGAGCGCATCGCGGATGGCAGCTACGGCCGATCGGTCCAGAGCGGGACCGCGATTCCGGATGAGCGACTCGAAGTGGAACCGCTTGCGGAGCGAACGGTCGAGGAGCAGCGCCTCCATGAGGCCGCCGGCCTTCGATAGCGGACCGAGCCCCGCGGACGCACCACCGCCACGATGATCCACCGATCGTGCCCGGGCCGGCTTCCGGAGTATGGTTTGCCCCATGAAGGGTGATCGCGTCGAAGCCATGGTCGACACCGGGCAGGGCGTCCAGACGTTCGAGATCGTCGCCACGCGGGCCGGCCGCCGCATCGAGGTCGTCACGTCCCGCGGCGTGGTGGAGGTCCGCGAGGTGACGCGGACCGGTCAGCCGGTCCGCACCGGCCGCTTCATGACGAGCCGCCTCATCGCCCTCGTAGAGCACCCCGCGATCGATGAGCGGGGCCGCGTCGAGGTGACCACGCGGCATCGGCTCCAGGCGCGCGAACGTGCCTAGCCGGGCAGGAGGAACCACGTTGACGATCGACTCCGGCTCGCAGCGCTACGGACGTGCCGTGCATCGCGCGATGGCCGGACAGCTTGACGAGCTCCCGGAGAGTGCCCAGCCGCACGCGGTCGAGGTGGCCAACTTCTGGCTCGCGCTGGGCATCGCGATCGGGCTCGAGCACGCGAACGAGGCGCAGCAGCTGCTGGGGCTCATCGAGGCCAACGAAGAGAAGATGGCCGACCTCTCCCACGACGCGCGCGCCTTCCTGGAGGAAGCGCTGGCATAAG
>CAZKXK010000098.1:0-7944 GCA_964556585.1 uncultured Anaerolineaceae bacterium | reverse complement strand
GCGAGCTTGTTGTTGACCCGGTACATGCCGCTGTACATCAGGCCCACGATGAAGCCGGTCGGCTGGTCCGTGAAGGCCGGCGAGAAGTACGTCGGCTCGGCGTCCAGGCCCATCTTGAAGTCAGCCGACGCGGCCGCGCTGGGCGCCGTGCTGGCGGCCGCGCTGGCGCCGGCGCTGGCGGCCGCGCTCGGGGCGGCGGGCGAGGGTGTCGCGGAGCCACCGCAGGCCGCCGCGACGATCGCGAGCGCCCCGAGCAGCGCGAGACCACGAAGTCTCAAGCTCATCGAGATCGATCCTCCTGTTTCCCGGACGGCGCGGCGTTCACCGCGTGCCCGCTCCTCCTGTTGGGGCCATACGGCCGGATCGCGCGCACCGGCGCGCGGTCGACGCGGCGGCCGCAGACGTTCGCGCATTATAGGGTCCGGCAGCTGGCGCCGGTCAATGAATCCGCCGTTGCGCGGGCGGCGGACGCACGACGTGGCTTGCCTGTCACCTCCTGTCCGCGCCTGCCGGCGCCATCTCGAGACTGCCGGCCGGAACGTCCGCGACCGGCGTTGCCGGGGGAATCGCACGCAGCGCGACGACCGCCCGGGCGAGGTCGTCGGCGCGGTCGACCGGGGGGGTCGGCCGGTCGGCTGGCATGGCGATGCTCGATGGCGCCGGGTTTCGATCTGCTGTCTGCTCGAACAGGATCGCTGCCTGGGCCGGGGGCGCGCTTCCGCTTCCATCGTCGAACCGCGTCGCGGCGCCGCCCTCCAGCAGGCTCGGCCCCGCGAGCGCCCCGCAGATGCCGAGCGCAAGGAGCAGCCCCGGGATCCCCGACACGAGGAGCGACGGTCTCCGGGGCGGCGAGACCAGCCGGCGCCGGAGCAGCTCCCAGCCGTCGGCGGCGGGCTCGGCCAGCAGTGCCTCGTCGCACAGGCGGCGCAGCGCCTGCACGACGAGCGTCGTCGCGCCCAGCTCCGCCTCGCAACCCCGGCAGCGGTCCACGTGGTCCAGCGCCCGGCGCACGGCCGGACCGCCCTGGCGCAGCGAGGCGAACGCGATGATCGCCTCGCGATGACTCGCGCACGTCCGTGCCCGGCGGAACGCCTGGATCACCGGCCGCCGTCCACGACCGTCTCGGAACCTGCGAGCGGCCGGTAGGCGCCGCTGAAACGCCGATCGTCCTCGAGCCGCTCCCGGAGCGAGCGCAGGCCGAAATGAAGCCGCGACTTCACCGTGCCGGCCGGGATGGCGAGGATCTCCGCGGTCTCGCCGATGGAGCGTCCGCGGAGGTAGAAGAGCACGATGACCGCCTGGTGCTTGGCCGGAAGCGCGGCGATCCCGTCGCGAACGATCTCGCGCAGCTCGGTCAGCTCGGCCCGGTCGGCGGGTTCCGCGCCATGGTCGAACAGGAAGCGGGCCATCGCATCGGTGATCGGCTCCCAGGGCAGCCGTCGCCGCGAGAGCCGGCTGTAACAGAAGTTGAGGGCCACCCGATGCAGCCAGGGCGACGGGCTGGCATCGGCGCGAAGCCGGCGGCGCCATTCGAAGGCCTTGGAGAACGTGTCCTGGAGGACCTCCTCGGCGGCCTGGCGCTCGCCGAGCAGCGCGTATGCGGTCGCGAAGACGGGCCCGCGGTAGCGTTCGAAGAAGGCCCCGAACCCGTCGAGATCATCCTCCCGGATTCTCCGCAGGAGGGCCGCCTCCGCGGGATCGAGCGAGCGCCCGTCGACGTCCTGCCGATCTGCCGTCATGGACCCACGCGATACGAGGGGACGTTCCGGGCTGATGCCGTCGCTCCCCTCATGCTCCAATACGCGGCCGCGCGACGCCCGGTTCACCAGCCGCCGCGCGAGGTTCAGCGCGGTCCCGGGGCGGGCGGAACCTCCGGCCGCCAGCGCAGGTTCGGCTGGCGCGCGGCGGTCGCTTCGTCGAGCCGGCGGACCGGCGCCGAGTGCGGCGCGGACAGGACCAGGTCGGGTGTCTCGTGCGCCTCCCGGGCGATCTCCAGGAGCGCCTCGGCGAACGCGTCGAGCGTGTCGAGACGCTCCGTCTCCGTCGGCTCGATGAGCATCGCCTCCTCCACCGTGTGCGGGAAGTAGATCGTGGGCGGGTGGTAGCCCTTGTCGATGAGCCGCTTGGCGACGTCCAGGGTCCGCACGCCGGTCGCCCGCTTGAGACCCGCCCCGGAGGCGATGAACTCGTGGGCACAGGGACCCGGATACGGCACCTCGAACGCGCCGCCGGCCACGAGCCGTCCGCGCAGGTAGTTGGCGGCCAGCACGGCATCGTCGCTGGCCTCGCGGAGCCCGTCCGGGCCGTGGGCCCGGATGTAGGCCCAGGCGCGCACGAGGATGCCGACGCTGCCCACGTGGCCGCGCACCCGGCCGATGCTGGCGGGCCGCTCGCCGGGCCGCTCCAGGCGGAACGTCCCGTCCGGCTCGCGCAGGACGCGCGGGGCCGGCAGGAACGGGATCAGCGGCGCCCGCACGCCGACCGGGCCGGCCCCCGGACCGCCGCCGCCGTGCGGCGTGGAGAAGGTCTTGTGGACGTTGAAGTGCATGACGTCGAAGCCCGCCTCGCCGGGCCGGAACCGGCCGAGCATCGCGTTCAGGTTGGCGCCGTCCATGTACGCGAGCGCGCCCGCCGCGTGGACCTGCTCGAGGAGCTCGACGATCCGGCGCTCGAACAGGCCGAGCGTGGACGGGTTCGTGATCATGATGGCGGCGGTGCGCGGCCCGAGGGCCGCCCGGAACGCTTCCAGGTCGACGCCGCCGTCGGCCGCGGACGGGATGTTGACCGTCCGGAAGCCGGCCATCGACGCCGTGGCGGGGTTCGTGCCGTGCGCCGAGTCCGGGATCAGGACCTCGGTCCGCTCCAGGTCCCCGCGGGCGCGGTGATAGGCCCGCACCACGAGGATGCCCGTGAGCTCGCCGTGGGCACCGGCCGCGGGCTGGAGCGTCACCGCGTCCATCGCGCTGATCTCCGCGAGGTCCCGCTCCAGCTCCCAGAGCAGCTCGAGCGTCCCCTGGGCGGTCTCGTCGGGCGCGAGCGGGTGGAGCGACGCGAACCCGGGCAGGCGGGCCGCCCACTCGTTGACCTTCGGGTTGTACTTCATCGTGCAGGAGCCGAGCGGGTAGAAGCCGGTGTCCACGCCCCAGTTCAGCTGCGAGAGATTGACGTAGTGACGGACCAGCGACGCTTCGTCCACCTCGGGGAGCGCCGGGGGCGACTCCCGGAGCGCGGCGACGGGGATCCGCTCCAGCGCGTCGGCCGGCGGCGCCGGGATGCGCCGCCCGGCGGCCCGCCCGGGACCGGACAGCTCGAAGAGCGTCGGCTGGAGCTTCGGGCCGGTGACGCTCATCGGGTCCCCTCCCCGCCCGCCGCGCCCGTCACGCCGGGTGCAGCGCCCAGCTCGTCCCGGAGCACCCAGGCGAAGAGCTCGATCTCCTCCGCCGTCGTGCATTCCGTGGCACAGACCAGCAGGCCGTCCGCGAGCGACGCATCGCCGGGTTCCAGCTGCGCGAGCGGGATCCCGGCCAGGATCCCGCGGTGGAGGAGCCGGCGGTGGACCGCCTGCGCGTCGGGAACCCGGACGGCGAACTCGTTGAGGTACGCACCGGGGTGCAGGCGCGGCGCGCCCGCGTCCGCCAGCGCGACAGCCAGCTCGCTGGCCCGCGCCGCGGAGGTCGCGGCCACGTCGCGGAGCCCGCCCGGGCCGAGCGCCGCAACATACACGGCGGCGGCGAGGGCGCAGAGCGCCTGGTTCGTGCAGATGTTGCTGGCGGCCTTCTCGCGCCGGATGTCCTGCTCGCGGGCGCGCATGGTCATGACGTACGCGCGCCGGCCGTCCGCGTCGCTGGTCATCCCGACCAGGCGCCCCGGGATCTGGCGGACGAGGGAGTCCCGGCAGGCCAGGATCCCGAGATAGGGTCCCCCGTACTGGGGCGGGATGCCGAGGGGCTGACCCTCGCCGGCGGCGATGTCGGCCCCATAGGCGGCCGGCGGCGCGAGCACGGCAAGGGAGACCGGTTCGACCGCGGCGACGAACAGCGCGCCCGCCGCGTGGGCGAGCCGCCCAACCTCGTCCATGGGCTCGAGCAGGCCCAGCACGTTGGGCTGCGCCGCCACGACGCCGGCCACGGGCCGGGCGGTGTCCTCGAGCAGGCGCTGGAGCGCAGCGAGGTCCGTGGTCCCGGCAGCCGGCCCGTCGACCACGAGGGGCACCTCGTCGAAGGCGAGGTTCGCCCCCGCGAAGTAGGTCTCCAGCGTCTGGCGTGCCTGGGGATGAACGCCGCGCGAGACGAGCACCCGCTCGCGGTGGGTCGCCCGGCAGGTCATCAACGCCGCCTCGGCGGTGGCCGTGGCGCCGTCGTAATGCGACGCGGAGACGACGTCCAGGCCGGTCAGCTCGGCGAGCAGCGACTGGTACTCGTAGATCGTCTGGAGCGTGCCCTGGCTGATCTCCGGCTGGTACGGCGTGTAGGCGGTATAGAACTCGCCGCGCAGGAGGATCTGGTCCACGACCGGGGGCAGGTGGTGGCGGTACACGCCCGCGCCCAGGAAGCTGGCGAGATCGACGCGGTTGTGACCGGCCAGGGACCGGAGGCGTGCCATCAGGTCCAGCTCGGTCATTGCCGCCGGCAGCGCCATCGGGCGGGCCCGGACCGAGGCGGGGATGACGTCGAAGAGCTCGTCGACCGAACCGATCCCGAGCGCCGCCAGCATCCGCGACCGGTCGTCCGGGGTGTGCGGTCCGTAGACCATCGGATCAGCCCTCCGCGGTGAGCGCCTCGTAGGCCGCGGCGTCGAGCAGCTGCTCGAGCTGCGCCGGGTCGGAGAGCCTGACGCGCAGCATCCAGCCAGCGCCGTACGGGTCGCTGTTCACGACCTCCGGGGTCGCGGCCAGGCCGGCGTTCCCCTCGACGACCTCCCCGGCCACGGGCGCGAAGAGGTCGCTCACGGCCTTCACCGACTCCACGACCCCGAACGTCGCGAACTGCTCCAGCCGCCGGCCGGGCTCGGGCAGCTCGACGAAGACGATGTCACCGAGCTGATCGGCGGCATGCTGGGTGATCCCGATCGTCGCCTCGTCCCCGGCAACGCGGACCCATTCGTGCTCCTTGGTGTAACGCAGGTCGGACGGGATCATGGGCCGGGGAACCTCCGTGTTGACGCGGTCAGTTTCGAACGAACCGGGCTCGCTTCGCCGCCGCGATCAGCCGCCCGGCGAGTCATCGGGCCCGGGAGTAGAACGGGAGCGGCACGACCTCGGCGGCGGCCCGGGCCGACCGGATCTCCACGTCGAGCATGGTGCCAGGCGCGGCATCGGCCGGGGCCACGTACGCCATCGCGATCGGGATGCCCAGCGTCGGCGACAGCGTGCCCGACGTGACCACGCCGGTGCGCCGTGACCCGGACCAGACCGGGTATCCGTGGCGCGCGATCCCGCGCCCGCGCACGACCAGGCCGACGAGCGATCGGCGGGGGCCCGCTTCGGCGGCGCGGGCCAGGGCATCCCGGCCCACGAACGGGCCCGCCTTGGAGAGGTCGACCACGCGGCCCAGGCCCGCTTCGAACGGGGTCGTGGCACGGTCGAGCTCGTTGCCGTAGAGCGGCCTGCCAGCCTCGAGACGCAGCGTGTCGCAGGCGCCCAGCCCGACCGGCACCAGGCCGGCCTGGGCCCCGGCCGCGCTGAGGACGTCCCAGAGCTCGGGCGCCGCGGGGCCCTCCACGAAGACCTCGAAGCCGTCCTCCCCGGTGTAGCCGGTGCGCGCGACGAGCGCCGGGATGCCGGCCACGGCGCCCTCGGCGATCGCGTAATCGTCGAGGCCGGCCAGGTCGACGTCGGCGAGCGGCCGCAGGATGCGCAATGCCGCAGGTCCCTGCACGGCGACCAGCGCGGTGGCGAGCGAACGGTCGTCGAGGATGGAGCGACTCCGATCCAGGCGTTCGGCGAGCGCATCCGAGACGACGGGCGCATTGGCGGCGTTGGCGACGACGAGGAACCGGTCCTGCGCCAGCCGGTACACGACCAGGTCGTCGATGACCCCACCGTCCGGGGCGCAGATCAGGGAGTACTGGGCGCGGCCCACGGCCAGCGAGGGCGGGTCCGTCACGAGCGCGCCGGCCAGCGCCGCGCCCGCGTCGGGACCCTCGACAAAGAGCTCCCCCATCGGCGACAGGTCGAAGATGCCGGCGCGCTCGCGGACCGCGCGGTGCTCCTCGAGGATCGAGGTGTACTGGACCGGCATGCGCCAGCCCCCGAAGTCGATCATCCGCGCGCCGAGCGCGACGTGACGCGACAGGAGCGGCGTTCCGCGCGACGAGACGACCGTCTGCGCGGTCCCGGTCATGGCCGCGACTCGTCGGTCGCCGCGACCATCTCGGCAGCGCGCTCGACCAGCGCCCGCTCGGTCTGGAACGTCAACAGCCCGGGCGCATCGGCCAGCGCGACCCAGCGCACCTCGGCGAACTCGTGGTCGTGGCGGGCCAGGTCGCCGCCGACCGGCTCCATCAGCCAGAAGTGGACCGTCTTGTGGATCTTGGCGCCGCCCTGCACGAACTCGTACTCGATCCGGTCGATCGGGGCCACGATGCGCACGTCCAGCCCGGTCTCCTCGGCAACCTCGCGAAGCGCCGTCTCCTCGAGGGTCTCGGCCGGATTCGGGGTTCCCTTGGGAAGCGTCCACGAGCCGCTCCCTGCCCCGCGCTCGCGACTGCGGCGGCCAGCGACGAGATGCGGAACACCGGCGATGCTGCGGACGACGATTCCGCCCGCGGAAGTGGCGGTGGCGTGCCTCAACCGCGCCACGGTGCCGACGCGGCGCGCACGCGACGACCAGGACTCCGGAGCTCGAGCTTCGCCCAGCGAACCGCGACCAGCGGGCCCGCGATCCCGGCTCCGCGCTGGGAGCGCGCCGACGACGCCACGCGCCAGTCGGAGCGCAGCAGGACCACCGGTCCCAGGTCGGTCCGCCGAACGATGGTCGGGCGGTCCGTCGAAGCCTGGAAGCCGACGTGGCGATGGAGCCCGAGGCGGCGCTCCCGGAGTCCCGGCGGGGGTGTCGGGAAGCTGACCGCCGGACGAACCGCGAACCTCGTGGCGAAGCTTCGCTGCATGTGCAGATCGTACTGCGTCAGCGGCGATCTGCAAGGTCGGCCCGGAGACGGGCCGCCGTCTCCGGCGCGAGGCCGCGCCGCGACTCGGCGATCGCGACCTGGCGCAGGAGCAGGGCCCGATACACGTCCAGCCCGGCCGGCGCCGCTTCCTCGAGCGCGGCCAGGTGGGCCGCGACCGTGCCCGCGTCGCCGCGGACCGCCGGGCCCGTCAGGGCCGGCGCGATGCCGAGCGTGCGAGCGTTGCCGAGCGCCTGGGCGGCGAGGGCGCCGTAGATCGCCAGCGCGCCACGCTCGTCCAGGCCGGCCCGGGCAGCCACTTCCGCGACCACGTCGAGGAGCGCCACGAGGCCGCCCGCCGCGAGCACCGCAGCCGCGTGGTAGGCAGGCTTGGAGCCCGGGCTCAACCGGACGGGCAGCAGGCCGATGGACTCGGCCATCTCGACGAGGACGTCGAGGATGTCCTCGTCGCCCTCGACCGCCACGGTCGCGCCGCGCAGGGATGCCAGGGCCCGATCGACGTCGGCGAATGCCACCAGCGGGTGGAACGTCCCGCAGGAGGTGCCGGCCGCCCGGGCCGCGGCGAGCACCTCGGTCCCCAGCAGGCCGCTCGTGTGGACGAGCGCCTGCCCCGAGTACAGATGCATGCCCGCGGCGACCTCCGCAATCGCGTCGTCGGGGACGGCGATGATCGCGAGGTGACACTCGTCGAGGATGCCGGCGGGCTCGACGAATGCGCGGGCCGCGGGCACGAGCCGGCGAAAGCGTTCGCGCCGCTCCGGGTCGCGGCTGGCGACCGCGCCCACCTGCCACCCCGCGGCCGCGAGCGCGACGCCCAGG
>CAZKXK010000097.1:0-8045 GCA_964556585.1 uncultured Anaerolineaceae bacterium | reverse complement strand
GCCCCGGATGGGGTCCGTGGTGGGCCGGTCCGTGCCCCGGCGCGACGGGCCGGCCAAGGTGACCGGGGCCGCGCGGTATGCCGACGACCTGAGCGTGGATGGAGCGTGGTTCGGCCTGACGGTCCGCTCGACCGAGCCCCATGCGCGCCTGCTGGGGATCGACCGGGACCCCGGGTTCGACTGGTCGCGGGTCGTGGTGGTCACGGCGGCCGACGTCCCCGGCGAGAACCTGATCGGCGTCGAGCATGACGATCAGCCGGCGCTCGTCCTCGACGAGATCCGCCACCACTCCGAGCCGGTCGCGCTGGTCGCGGCGCCCGACCCGGCGACCGCCCACGCCGCCCGCGCGGCGATCTCGCTGCGGACCGAGCCACTCCCGGCGGTCCTCGACATGCTGGCATCCGAGAAGGCCTGCGCCCGGTACGAGATCACCAAGGGCGACCTGGAGGCGGGCTTCGCCGAGGCCGACCTGATCGTGGAAGGGACCTACCGCGTGGGTCCCCAGGAGCACATCTACATCGAGCCGCAGGCGATGATCGCGGCCCCGGCCCCGGATGGCGGGATCACGGTCACCGGCTCGCTCCAGTGCCCCTATTTCGTCCACGCGGCCCTCGGGCGCGCACTCGGCCTGCCGATCGAGAAGGTCCGGGTCATCCAGTCGGAGACCGGCGGCGCCTTCGGCGGCAAGGAAGAGTACCCGTCCATGCTGGCCGTCCACGCGGCACTCCTCGCGCGGGCCGCCGGCCGGCCGGTCCGGATGGTCTACGACCGGCACGAGGACATCGCCGCGACGACCAAGCGCCACGCAGCGGTTGTCCACCACCGGACCGGCGTCGCGGCGGACGGCCGCCTGGTGGCCCAGGACATCGACATCGTCATGGACGCGGGCGCCTACACGACACTGTCGCCGGTGGTTCTCTCGCGCGGGGTGCTCCACGCCACGGGCCCCTACCGCTGCCCGAACGTCCGGGCCCGGGCGCGGGCCGCCATCACCAACACGGTCCCGGCGGGCGCGTTCCGCGGGTTCGGGGCACCGCAGACCGAGTTCGCCGCGGAGGTCCACATCTCGCGGATCGCGGAGGTCCTGGGGCTCTCGCCCGCCGAGCTGCGCCGGCGCCTCGCCTACCGGGAAGGGGACGTCACCGCCACCGGCCAGGTCCTCAAGCACAGCGTCGCCGCGATCGACGTGCTCGAGCGCGCGGAGGAAGCGTCGGGGTTCGAACAGGAGCGGGCGCGGACGCGACGGGGATCGCGGGACGGAGGCCGGACCGCGTCCGGGGTCGGGCTGGCGCTCGGCTTCCACGGGGCGGCGTTCACCGGCAGCGGGGAGAAGAACCTGGCCAGCGTGGCGGGCATCGAGCTCACGGCCGACGGCCGGATCCGGATCCTCACCGCCCAGACGGAGATGGGCCAGGGCGCGGCGACCGTGCTCCCCCAGGTGGCGGCGGACGTGCTGGGCGTCGCAGCCGACGCGGTCGAGCCGGCCCCGGTCGACACGGCGCAGGTCCCGAACAGCGGGCCGACGGTCGCGTCGCGCACGACGATGGTGGTCGGCGGCCTGATCGCGGATGCCGCTGCCAAGCTCCGCGCGCAGGTCGAGGCGCGCACCGGTCGTCCGTTCGCGGAGAGCTGGCGCGACGACCTCGCCGCCAACGGTCCGACCCGGGTGGACGTCAAGTTCGAAGGCTTCCCGGGGATCGAGTGGGACCAGGAGCACTACCGGGGCGACGCCTACCCCGGCTACAGCTGGGCGGCCGCGGTGGCGTTCGTCGACGTGGACCTCGACACCGGCCAGGTCGCCGTCCGGCGCGTCGTGGCGGTGGACGAGGCCGGGCGCCTCGTGAACCCGATGCTCGCGGCCGGCCAGGTGGAGGGCGGGACGCTCCAGGCGGTCGGCTGGGCCACGATCGAGGAGATGCAGCTGGTGAACGGGCGCTTCCGCAACGATCGCATGGCCACCTACCTGATCCCGACGGCGCTCGACGCCCCGGCGATCGAGGCCCACCTCCTCGAGTCTCCGTTCCCTGACTCCCCGCACGGTGCGAAGGGGCTCGGCGAGCTGCCGATGGACGTCGGCGCGCCGGCCGTCATCGACGCGATCCACGACGCGATCGGTGCCTGGATCACCGAGCTGCCGGCAACGCCGGCCCGGGTGCTCGCGGCGATCCGGGGCCTCGCGGAGGAGCGCACGCGCGGGGACGCGGCAGGGAGCGTCTCGTGACAGCCCCGGTCCCGGCGGGCCCGGCGCGGACGGCCGACCCGGTGCAGCGGTTCACGGTCAACGGGCGAGCCGTCGAGGTCGCGGTCCCGGGCGGGCGCCGCCTGCTGGACGTCCTGCGCCTGGACCTGGGCCTGACCGGATCGAAGGAAGGCTGCGGCGAGGGCGAGTGCGGGGCGTGCTCGGTCCTCGTCGACGGCGAGGTCGTCGACAGCTGCCTGGTCCCGGTCTGCCAGGTCGAGGGCAAGGAGATCCGCACGGTGGAGGGGCTGGCGTCGGACGGACAGCTCGACCCGATCCAGGCGGCCTTCCTGGCGACCGGTGGCGTCCAGTGCGGGATCTGCACGCCGGGGATGCTCATGGCGGGACGCGCGTTCCTGGATTCCGGGCCCGGCACGGCCCCCACGGACGCCGCGATTCGCGAGGCGATCGCCGGCAACCTGTGCCGCTGCACCGGGTACGGGAAGATCGTGGAGGCGATCCGGCTCGCGGCGGCAGACCGGGTTCCGGCGATGGCCGTCCCGGAATCGGGGCTGGCCAGGGCGCAGGATCTCGACCGGGCGCTCATCGACCTCGACGATCCCGCCAGCGTGCGGCCGGGCACGCTTCCCGAGGCGCTGGCCCTGCTCGCCGGTGGCGCGTGGCGCCCGATCGCCGGCGGCACGGACGCCATGGTGGAGCGCGCGGCGGGCATCCCCGATGCACGTGGCTACCTCGACCTTGGAGCGCTCGACGAGCTGCGCGGGATCCGGCTGGAGGACGGCGCGCTGGTGCTGGGCGCGGCCACGACGTACGACGAGCTCCGCCGCAGCCCCCTCGTCGGTACCCACGTCCCAGTGCTCGCCGAGATGGCCCGGCAGGTCGGCGCGGTCCAGATCCAGAATCGCGGCACGCTCGGCGGCAACATCGCCACCGCGTCTCCGGCGGGCGACAGCCTGCCGGTCCTGCTCGCGCTCGACGCCGAGATCGTGGTTGGCAGCACCCGCGGCGAGCGCACCATCGCGGCCGCGGTCTTCTTCCCGGCCTACCGGCGGACCGCGCTCGCCGCCGACGAGCTGATCCTGCGGATCCGGGTCCCGATCCGTCCCGACCGTACGGTGGTCTTCCGCAAGGTCGGGACGCGCCAGGCCCAGTCGATCAGCGTCGTCGTGCTCGCCGTGGCCTGGCGCCCGGAGGATGGAGCCTGGCACGACGTCCGGGTCGCGCTCGGCTCGGTCGCGCCGACGCCGATCCGGGCCCGGGCGGCGGAGACGGCGCTGGAGGGCGCACCACCTTCGAAGGAGGTGGCTGCCGTCGCCGCCGCGACGCTGGCGGCCGAGATCGCGCCGATCGACGATGTCCGCTCCACCGCGGAGTACCGCCGCGAGGTGGCGGGCCGCGTCCTCCACCGCATCGTGCGCGACGCCGGCGGCTGGTAGAGGCTCCGGCAGGGCGGCCGCGTAAGATCGCAGAATCGTGCCTACCGGTCGCGGCGCGCTGCCATCGCGAACGGCACGAAGTAGCGCTCGAGCGACGCCGGCGTCGAGCCGAACTCGTTGTCGCCGACAAGGTAGTCACACACGACTTCGCGGGCACGTGCGATCTCACCGTACCGGCCCATCCAACGCGGGTCATCCAGGGTGAGGTCGAACAGCTCGAGCGTCCGCTCCACTGCGCCCGCGAGCCGCTGCTCGTCATCCCGCGCCCGCTCCCGAGCCGCGCGGCCCACCTCGCTGCCGATGTTGGCAAGCTGCTCCATCAGCGTCAGCTCGCGCCAGCGGCCGCCGGCCAGGCTCGTGTGGATCGATCGACCGGTCACCGAACCAACCCGTCGACGATCTCGACGATCCGGCGCCGGATCTCCGGGTCTTCCACGGATCGCGAGCGATTCCCCTGCCGGGGCCGGACGTTGATCATCGAGTTCGAACGATCTCGACCTCGGGCATCGGGTCCGCCGCTATCCCTTCAGCGCCGGAGGCGCGACCCGCGAGCCGCCGGCGGCGGCCGTCGGGATGTGCGGCAGCGAGCCGGTCACGCCCGCCAGCACCGTCGCCATCACCGCGGCTGGCTGGAGTGACAGGCGCTCCCCTTCCGCGGCCCCGGTGGGCGCCGCTTCGACGAGCGCGAACGTCTCCCGGTCCAGCACCGCCCGGAAGCCGGGCGCCGTGTACTCGATCCGGCCGTTCACCGCGATGCGGTGGGTGCTGCCGTCGACCCGGGCCTCCATCACGCCGTCGCCGAGGAGCATGTAGGCGTTCGAGGCCTGCGCCTCGAAGTCGGCCCGGTCCAGGTAGAGCCGCGGCTTGTCGCGGTAGGGCGTCCCCGACGTGGGGCAGGCGGTCACGCAGTTGCCGCACTCGTTGCAGAAGTCGGTCAGGACCGCGATCTGGAGTCGCTGCGCCACGTCGAACGGGGTCGTGCCGCCCGCGACCACGGCGCCGTTCGCGACCGACAGCACCGGCAGGCTGGCATGCACCGGCGAGGTCTCGTACGTCATGAGGGCCATGTTGGGACAGACCCCGACGCACAGGCTGCAGACCTGGTCGCAGTCCAGGCAGCGGCCCGCCTCGTGCACCGCCTCCTCGGCCGTGTAGCCCAGCACCGTCTCCTCGAAGCCCTCGCGCCGGTCGAGCCCGCTGACCTGGATCGGCACGCGATACTCGCGTCGCGCCCGCCGGACGATCAGGTCCTGCAGGTCGGGTCGCACGCCATCCGCGGTGGGCACGGCCGGGCTCACGTCGGCCGCGACGCCCAGCGAGGCGGCGATGGCGGCGGCGACCCGCTTGCCGTCCGCCGCGGCCTTCACGATCGATGCCGGGCCGCGGTCGGCCACGTCGCCACCGGCGTATACGCCCGGGACCGACGACTCGAAGGTCGCCGGATCCACGGCGATGTAGCCGGCCGGCGTCAGCTTTGGCTCCCGGTCGCCGAAGAAGTCGAGCACGGCGTGCTGGCTGATGGCGAGGATCAGGGTGTCCAGGCCGATCTCGAACTCGGAGCCGGCGACGTCTTCGGGGACCTTGCGCCCGCCGGCATCCCGCTTCCCGGCGTACTCGGTCCGGATGCACGTGAGCCCGGCCAGGCGTCCATCAGCGAGCTGGAGGCCGACCGGCCGCGCCAGCTCGACGATCGAGATCCCCTCCTCCCGGATCGCGTGGATCTCCTCCGGGTCGGCCGGCATCTGGTCCACGGTGCGCCGGTAGATCAACGAGACGGACGCCCCGCCGACACGGCGCGCGGACCGGACGCAGTCCATGGCCGTGTCGCCGGCCCCCACGACGCCCACGCGCATCCCGATCGGCATCGGCCGGCCCTCGCGGACGCTGCGCAGGAAGGTCACCCCGTCGATCACGTCGCGCGAATCGTCGCCCGGCAGCCCCAGCGTCTTCGCCTTCTGGGCGCCGACCGCGATGAAGACCTGCCCGAACCCCTGGCCGCGGAGGTCGTCGAGCATCACGTCCACGCCGGCGCGCTGGCCGTAGCGGATCTCGACGCCGAGGCGCTCCAGGACGGCGAGGTCCTGGTCGATCTGCGCCTGCGGCAGCCGGTAGGCGGGGATCGCCCCGGCCACCATGCCGCCGGCATACGGATGCGCCTCGAAGATCGTGACGCGGATGCCCGCGCGGGCCAGCCACTCGGCGGCGGCGAGGCCGGCCGGCCCGGCGCCGATGATCGCCACCCGGGCGTCCTTCGCGGGACCGGGCGGCGGCGGGGTCGGGAGCCCGGCCTCCTCCTGCTCCATGATGAAGCGCTTGATCTGCCGGATCGCCAGCGGCTGGTCCAGGTGAGTGCGGATGCAGGTGTTCTCGCACAGGTGGTCGCAGACGCGGCCCAGGATGGTGGGCAGCGGGTTGTCGAGGCGGGTGATGCGGACCGCCTCCCGGACGTCCCCGGAACGCACCGCGGCCATGTAGCGCGGCACCTGCTGGTCCACCGGGCACTCGTCCAGGCAGGGCGCGGCGATGCAGTCGAACATGTCCAGCGTGCGGGGCGTCTTGGACCGGTCCATGCGGAACGAATCCTTGCGGTAGCGCCAGTCGCCGCGGACCCCATCGGCGTACCGGCGAAGGTTGAACAGCGCGCAGGCCGGAACGTCCGCGCCGTCGCCGGTGAACCCGGCCGCCTGCGCCTTGCGGCGGATGAAGTCCGCCGTGTCGGCCGCCCCGACCTCGTCGTAGGCGGCGTCCACCTTCTCGGGGTACTGGAGCATCCGGAGGTAGCCGCCCGACTTCAGGAGGTCCGAGCTCACGGTGATGGTGCGCATCCCCGCCGCGAGCAGGTCGGCCACGTTGAAGCAGTCGGCGCCGCCGGCGAACGACATCGGGAGGTCGCCGCGGAACTCCTCGGCGATCCTCGAGGCGAGGTTGGTCGTCACCGCGTGGAGCGCCCGGCCCGACAGGTACATGCGCGCGTCGCGGTCGAAGACGGTGCGCCAGTTGTCGACCTCGAGCGTGTTCGTGAGCTTCAGGCCGAAGGTGAGACCGCGGTCGGCTGCCGAACGCTTGAGGTTGGTGAACATGGGGACCGCGTCGGCCCACTTGAGGTCGTGCGCGAACGCCTCGTCGGGGATCGGCACGTCGCCGAACCCCAGGTCGTGGTTGATGATGCCGCGCACGCGCTCGGCGCCGAGCAGGGTCGGGTTGCACTTGACCAGGGTGTGGAGGCCGCGCTCCTCGAGCAGGTAGAGCGAGATCCGCTCGATCTCGTCTGGCGGGCAGCCGTGCATGGTCGAGAGCGTGATCGAGTCGGACAGGCGGGCGGGGATGTCCAGGTCGCGGACCGCCGGGTAGCGCCGGGCGACGACGTCCACGGCCGCCGGCAGGTACGCCGAGGCATCCGCCATGGCGTCGAGATACCACTGGACGTTGGGCTTGCGGATGCCCTCCAGGTTGTAGCCGACGCTCATGTTGAAGATCATTCCCGGGCGCGCGCCGGGCCAGCCCAGCTTGTGGTGCAGGGCGTGGATCAGGACCCAGGCCCGGAGGTACTCGTCGAAGGACTCGTGGACCTTGAGCTCCTGCGACCACTCGACGTTGTACCCCTCGTCGGCGACGTCGATGCAGGGCTTGTTGACGTCGAGCTCGTCGAGCGTCTGGACGGTCTTGAGCTCGATCAGCCGCGCACCCACCAGCCAGGCCGTGATGATGTTCTGGGCCATCTGCGTGTGGGGCCCGGCCGCCACCCCGAACGGGGTCTCGATCTCCACCCCGTACTCGCTGCGCCGGAAGCGATGGTCGGGACGCGGGACGAAGAACGCCGACCGCGGCACGTTGAAGAGCGACCCCTTCTGCTCCAGCTCGGTGAAGGCCCAGTCGGTCAGCTGCTCCATCGAGATGGGATGAAACCGGTCAGACATCGGGTGCCCCCTCGTCAGCGTGCGCGGTAATGGACGACATCGGTCGACTCCAGCGGCCGGGGATGGACCGGATCGAGTGCGTACGCCCGGCGGGCATGATCGTCAGAGACGGGCGTGCAGGCGGGCGGCCTGCTCCCGGGCCTTCGCGCGGACCTCGTCCGCGTCGACGCGGGTGGGCCTGCCGTCGGCGAAGACCACCTCGCCGCCGACCACGACGCGCTGGGGCATGATGCCGGGCGTGAAGGCGATGTGCCACGGGTCCATCGGGTCGTAGGACCAGGTGACCTCGTCGGTCCGCGCTTCCGGCACCAGGTTCCAGCCGCTCGCCAGCCACGACCACGCCGTGTCCGGTCCGCAGGTCACGTCCACCGAGCGCTGCATGACGTAGGCCAGCCGGAACTCCTCGAGGACGTTGCCGCCGATCCCGTCCGTGCCGAGCGCGACCGGGTTCGAGAAGCGGGCCGGGTTGGCGTACCCGACCGCGTTGTTCAA
>CAZKXK010000096.1:0-8144 GCA_964556585.1 uncultured Anaerolineaceae bacterium | reverse complement strand
AGTCTCCAGGTCACGTTCCACGGCGGCGAGCCACTCGTCGCGGGCTCCGCGTGGTTCCGCATGGCGCTGCCGCGGCTCTGTCACGGCCTGGGCCCCGACCGCGTCCGGTTCTCCATCCAGAGCAATCTCTGGCTGCTGACCGATGAGCTCTGCGAGCTGTTCCGCGAGCACGGCGTCTCCGTCGGGACCAGTCTCGACGGGCCCGCCGAGATCAACGATGCGCAGCGTGGAGCGGGTTGCTTCGCGCGCACCATGGCCGGCATCGAGATGGCGCGGAGGCACGATCTCCCCGTCGGCGTCATCTGCACGGTCACGCCGCGGTCGGCCCGGCACCTGGACGAGATCTTCGACTTCTTCGTCGCCGAGGGCCTCGACTTCGGCGTGCACCCTGCCCTTCCGTCGCTCCAGCACCGTGGCGCCGACCGCTGGTCGCTCGATGCGAAGTCATACGGAGACGTGCTCGTACGGCTGCTCGACCGTTCCCTCGCGAGCCCGGGCACCACACGCGTCAGCACGCTCGACTCCATGGCTCGAAGTCTCAGCGCGGGACGTGGCGACATCTGTGTCTTCGGCGATTGCCTCGGCGAGTACCTTGCGATTGGCCCCGACGGCGTGATCTATCCGTGCCAGAGGTTCGCGGGGATGGCCGAGTTCGCGATCGGGGACGTTGGACGGCGACCGCGCCCGGCCGAGCTGCGGCAATCGCCAGCCTGGCGTGCGTTCGCGGCGCGCGAGGAGAACATCGCCGAGGCGTGTGGAAGCTGCCCGTACCTCGCCATGTGCCGCGGCGGCTGCCCGTACGCCGCGCTGACCGCGCCGGGGGTGATGCGCCTGCGTGGCTCCCGCGACCCGATCTGCGAAGCGTATCGGCGCTCGTTCGACGCCCTGACCGAGCGCGCCATCGCCGAGGTCTTCTCGCCGGAGAATCTCCGGGCCGCGGTCGAGCGACCCGATGGGACGTTCGGCCTGCTGCAGCGTGGTCAGATGCTCTCGATCATGACCAGGGGCGCCAGTCGCCCGTGAAGCCACCCTTCGTCGGGGCCCTCGGCGAGCCCCGGTCACACCGCTGGAGGAACGAGCGGCACGATGGAATCGTCCGGACCCACTGAGCCCGCACAGGCAGCCGCCGAGGCGCCGAGTCAGTTCCGTGACCCACGGACGGTGGAGGCGATCGTCCAGGACCTCTCCGCACCGGACTGGCACGTCGCACAGGCGGCGGCTGCGGCGCTCGCCCAGCGCGGCGGATCCGCTGCCGTCGCGCCCCTCGTCGCCGCGCTCGCAGCGGACGACTGGCATGTCGGCCAGGCAGCGGCAACCGCGTTGGGCGACCTCGCGGATGCGCGCGCAGTCGACCCCCTCATCGACGCCCTTGCGTCGTCGAATTGGCGCATCCGCCAGGCAGCGACCGTGGCGCTCGGCAGGATCGGGGATCCGCGGGCGATCGAGCCCCTCGTGGCTGCCCTGGCGGACCGCGACTGGCACGTCGGCCAGGCTGCTGCCGCAGCGCTCGGCGGGATCGGGGATCCGCGTGCGATCGAGCCCCTCGTCGCCGCTCTCCTGGCAAGCGACGCCGAGGTCCGACGCGCGGCGAGCGAGGCGCTCGCCTCGATCGGCTGGGCCCCGCGCAACGCCGGCGAGCGGGCGGCCTGGTCGATCGCGAACGACGCCTGGTCCACGTGCGTGGAGATCGGCGTTCCCGCCGTCGAGCCCCTCGTCACCGTCCTCGGAGTCGGCGGCGCAAGCGGACGCCAGGCCGCGGCCTCCGCGCTCGGCATGATCGGCGATCCCCGTGCGATCGACCCCCTCGTCGCCGCCCTCCGGGATTACTACGCGCACGTGCGCGAGACGTCCGCGACGGCGCTCGGCATGATCGGCGATCCCCGTGCGATCGACCCCCTCGTCGCTGCCCTCAGGGACGCGTACCCGGAGGTTCGCCAGGCCGCGGCCGGGGCGCTCGGTGAAATCGGCGGGGCTGCGGTCGGGCCGCTCATCGCCGTGTTCGACGATCCCGGCAGCCGGGCCGAGGAACGTGTCTGGGCGGCCCGGAGCCTCGTGGAGATGTACCAGTCAGGGCGACTCGGCGAGGCCGCGCGGCTCGACATCCTGCGGCGCCGCCAGGAGATCGAGCACACGCACTATGACGTGCAGGGCGGCGCCAGCTGCACCAAGCCTTCGAGGCACACCGACCTGGGCGCCGTCTTCGACGGCTGAGCGAGCGCGGCGACGCGACGGGAGCGTCGCGTCGCCCCCTACCGGTCGGCGGTCGAGAGCGCCGGCTCCAGGTCGGCGATCAACCTGCCGAACCCGTCGGGATGGGGCGGCAGCGGGTTCGTCCTGATGTTCTCCAGCTCGTCGTACAGCTCCGACCCCAGGAAGTACCGTGCGGGCGGGCGAACCTGGCCGCCCCGGGCGAGCGCCTCGAGGCCTGCCTTCACCTTCTGCCTCGTCGCCGGAAGCTCGTAGATCCGGACGCCGCATGCGTCGTGGATCGCGTTGAGCACGGCGACGTGGCCGCCCGCCTGGAACGCCTCCGAGCAACCGGAGGAGCCCCACGGACCCGTAGGCTCCGTCCCCTCGATGTATTCGACCACGATGTCGTCGGGAATGTCCTTGATGTACGGCACGCCGCTCGCGGCGATATTCGTGTGCTTCTTGACGTCGTCGTAGTCCTCACCGAGCGCGAACCCGATGCTGTGCGAGATGCCGCCGTACGCCTGCCCGTTGACGGCGTCGATGTTGCCGATCTTTCCGACATCGGCCACGCAGACGAAACGGTCGACCTTCGTCTTGCCGCTCGCCGTGTCGACGCTCACCTCGGCCAGCATGAGGGCGTACGCGTACGCGGGCGTGGGATCGCCCATTCCAGTGTTCGGATCGAGACGACACAGGTCAAGGTCCTGGCCGGCCTCGAACTGGCCGCGGTACCTCGTCGGGATCCCGTCGCGGACCATCTCGGCGTATGTCCGGAAGGTGCCGTCCGGCTTGCGCATCGCGTTCACCAGCTCTGCGCCGGCGATGCGCGTCGCGTGCCCGTTCATGTAGTGGGACCGGCTGCCGGCGGACATGCCACTGTCCTGGCAGAGCTTGGAGTCGCTCTGGACGAGCCGGACACGGTCGGGTGTCACGCCGAGCGGCTTCAGCGCCTCGAGGGTCACCATGAGGGAGCCGATGTCGCCGCCCTGCCCCAGCTCCTGCCACGTGTCGTACTTGGTGTACGTCCCGTCCGGGTTCAACTCGACATCGACGGTTGCGACGTCCTGGTCCCACGAGACGTTGAAGATGCTCCACGCCAGGCCAACGCCGCGGCGCACCTGCGGCGTGTCCGTGACCTTCGCGTTCGCCTCCGCCCGCTCGTAGTGCGGCTTCATCCGCCGCATCATTGCCTCGAACGGGTACCGGCGGAACGGGAAGCTGTTGATGTTGAGGTCGCCCGGATGCGGCATGTTCCGCCAGCGGAACTCGAAGGGGTCGATGCCCGCCTTCTCCGCGAGCATGTCGACGAGCGCCTCGCTCATCATGTTGGTCTGCGGCGAGCCGAAGGCGCGGTACGTGGTGCCGTAGTTGTGGTTCGTATTGGCGACCCGGATGATGGCCGCGGCGTTCGGGACCTTGTACGCGTAGAAGGCGAACCGCGAGGCCTTGACGATGAGGTCCTCGCCGTCGAACGAGTACGGCCCGTGGTCGAACCCGAGGTCGTACTCCACGGCGGTGATGTGGCCGTCCTCATCGCACGCGGCGCGGCCGTTCGAGTACGAGGGCGCTCGCTTCCCCGAGAAGTGCTGGTGCTCCTCGTAGCTCATGGAGAGGGCGACGGGCTTGCCCGTCACCACCGCGGCGACGGCCGCGAGGCAGTAATCGGCGGCGTTCATCGACCACCCGAAGCTTGCGCCGTTGTAGTTCATGATGACCCGGATCCGCTCGGTCGGAAGGCCGGTGCAGGCGCTGATCAGGCCGATCGCCGTGTAGATGCTCTGTGACTTGCCCTGGACGGTCAGCATGCCGTCCTCATCGAAGTAGGCCTGGACGGCATCGCCTTCGATGGAGAGATGCGGCTCGCGGGTCGTGTGGAAGCTGCCTTCGACGCTGTACGCCGAGCTGTCGATGATGTCCGCGACCTTCGTCGGATCCTCCAGGCCCGCGCCCTTGAGGACGGGCCCGATCGCGTAGGTGTTCGGCGTGTCCGCGTGGATGCGCATCGCGCCCGGGGCGACGGCATCGAGGAAGCTGAGGTACTCGGGCAGCTGCTCGATCTCGACCCGGACCTTCGTGGCGGCGGCGCGCGCATGGTCCCTGGTGTCCGCCACCGCGAGCGCGACGACATCACCGTAGCGGAAGATCTTCGTGTCGCAGATCACCTTGCGACTGGGGAGCTCGACGGTGTTCCGCTCGTGGCCGGCCGTCTCGGGGATCATGTTCGTGCCGCCGATAGTCCGGATGTCGGCGGCAGTGATGATCTTCACGACGCCCGGCATCGACGCCGCTTCGCTCGTGTCGATCCCCAGGATGTTCGCGTGGTGCGCGATCTTCGGCTGCACCATCGCGACGTGGAGCGTCTCCGCCGGCATCTTGAGCGCGAGATCGTCGCCGTAGTCGGCGAGCCCGCTCACCTTGGCAAGCGCCTGCGGACGGACGACGTCCTTACCGTAGAACTCGCCGTCGGCCGGATCCCTGAACGAGATCTCCTCGATCGTCGCCTCGCCGCGCATGACTTTCGCGGCGTCCATGACGCCGTCGACGATCTGCCTGTACCCGGTACAGCGGCAGACGTTGAGATTCTTCTGGAACCAGTCGCGCACGTCCTCGCGCGTCGGGTTCACGTTCTGCTGGAGGAGCGCATACGCGGAGACCACGAAGCCGGGGGTGCAGAATCCGCACTGGATTCCGCCGGAGTTCATGATCGCGGCCTGGATCGGGTGGAGGTTCGTCGGCGTGCCGATGCCCTCGATGGTCGTGATCCGGCTGTACTCGTCGATCGTCCGCATCGTGCGGATGCAGGGCCGGATGACCTTGCCGTTCAGGATGATGGTGCACGAGCCGCAGACACCCGTGTCGCAGCCGACCTTCGTGCCCGTCAGCCCCATCCGCCGCAGCACGTCCGACAGCGTGTCCCGTTCGGGGTCGCAGATGAGCATGCGGTCGGCGCCGTTGACGTTCAGCCACATCTTCCTGAGCTGCATGACACCTTCCCTCAGCGGATGGACTGGGTGGCATCGACTGCTGACTGCCAGCGGAGACGCCACGGACATGGCGTTCGTGCTTCCAGGCTCATTCACCGTGCGACGGCCTTCTTCGAAGTCTACCTCCGGGGACTTGCGTCCCGGGGCACGCCGCCGCCACACCTAGCCCGGGCCAACCACTCCCGACTGCGTCGGCTCTTGCCAGTCCTCGACCGGCGCCGGCCGGCCGAGCAGGTAGCCCTGCGCGACGGGGACCCCGAGCGCCCGGAGCACCCTGAGCTCCGCCTCGGTCTCCACGCCCTCGGCGATCGTCTGGCTCACCGCCTCACTGGCGAAGTGGAGGAGCCCGAGCACCAGGGCCTGCCGGGTCAGGTCCGCCTCGATGCCATGGACCAGCCGCATGTCGAGCTTCACGAAGGCGGGGCGCAGCTCGACGATGTGGCCGAAGTTGGCCACGCCAGCCCCCGCGTCGTCGACCGCCACGCGCACGGCGGGCCGGATCCGGCCGAGGGCGGCGCGGAGGGCCGCGTAGTCATCCACGGGGACGTGCTCGGTCACCTCGATGACGACCGGGCGGTCGGCCGCCCGCAGCACGCCGGCAAGGCGCCGGCTCCCCGTCAGGAGGCTGGGCGAGACGTTGAGGCTGAGCCATGCGCCAGCTGGCAGCCCGGTCGCCGCGGCGATTGCGGCGTCGAGCGTGGCGAGCTCCAGCTGGGCCTCGAGGCCCGCTGCCCTGGCGTCGGCGAACACGACGTCGGGGGCCACGCCGTCAGTGAAGCGGGTCAGGGCCTCGTAGCCGACGTGGGCGCCGGTCACCAGGTCGACGATCGGCTGGAAGACCGGCCGGAAGGCGCTGGTCCGCACGATCGTGGCAAGCCGCTCCTGGACGCTGCCCGCCTCGGTCAGGTCCGCGATGGCAGGACCCAGGAGCATGCCCGCGAAGCCGGAGAACTCGAGGACGGCGGGCAGTACCTCGGTCAGCCGGGCAACGGCATCCGGTTCGGCCGACATGACCGTCAGCAGCCCGACCAGCCTGCCAGCGTGACGGAACGGGGCGTACGCGAGCGCCTGGGTGCCCAGCTCCGTGTGCAGCCGGTCGTACGGGTGCCACGGGCGGTGAACCCAGGCCTCCACCCAGGGTCCCTCCTCGGCCCGCTCCCGGAGCGTCCGGCTGCGTTGGACCGGGATCCGCCGCAGGGACACGGGGATGCCGTCGGCCCGCACGAAAGCGAGTGTCATCGCCGGCCCCTCGAGCGTGAAGTAGGTCAGCGAGGCGCTCGCGAGCCCGGCGAGGCTCGCGACCTGCCGGCAGATCGCCTCTGCCGTTGCCGCTGGGGTGGGCAGGCCGTGGAGCTCGGCGAGGGTCCCCGCGATCAGCGCGCGCTCGCGCGCCATTCGCTCCTGGGCGACTTCGGCGTCGCGCTCGCGGGTCACGTCGCGCTTGACCGCCACGTAGCTGGTGATCGTCCCTGCCTCGTCGCGGATCGGCGAGATCACGGCCTCCTCCTGGAACAGGCTGCCGTCCTTGCGACGGTTGACCAGGTCCCCCACGAACGATTGCCCGCTCGCCAGGGTCGCCCACATCGCGGCGTAGAAGGCGGGGCCCTGGACGCCGCTCTTGAGGATGCGCGGGTTCCGGCCGAGGACCTCGGCGGACGCGTAACCGCTCACCTGCTCGAAGGCCGGGTTGACGTACTCGATCGCGCCGTTCGTGTCCGTGATCACGACGGCGTCCGTGGACTGCTCGATCGCGGTGGACAGGCGGCGCATCTCGCGCTCGGCATGGTGGCGGGCGGTGACGTCGCGTGCGGCGTCGGCCCGGGCGCGCAGGGTGCGCACGCCGTAGGCCAGGTCCGCGGCAAGCTCCTCGAGGAGCGTGATCTCGTCAGGACCGAACGAGTCCGGGTCGGCGGCGTAGATCACGAGCGTCCCGAACGCGACGTCATCGATCTTCAGCGGCAGCGCCACCAGGGACGTGATGCCCCGGCTGAGCATCTCGGCGCGCCAGGCCAGGGTCGCGTCGGCACCCAGGTCGGCGCTGACGACGGTCCGGCCTTCGCGAATGGACGTGCCCGCCGGTCCCCGGCTCCCGCGGGCCACGTCGCTCCAGCTCAACGTGATCGCGTCGAGGTATCCCTCGAGGGAACCCGCCTGGGCGGCCGGTCGGATCGTGCCGGCCGCGTCATCTTCGCGGTAGCCCACCCAGGTGCCCAGGAACGCGCCCTGCTCGACGATGATCGAACAGAACGCCCGGAGAAGCGCGCCCTCCTCCGGGGCCCGGACAAGCTCCTGGTTGGCCAGGCTCAACGTTCGCAGCACCCGGTTGAGTCGCGCAAGGTGGGCCTCCGCGCGTCCCCGCTCCGCGATCTGCGTCTCGAGCTCGCGCGCCCGGCGGCCACGCTCAGCGTCGAGGCCATGCAGCAGGCCGGCGAGCAGCGCGGTCGTGACCACGACGAATGCCCAGCCCTTCAGGGTCGAGATGATCGCGAGGGCGTCCTGGCTGGGGGCCAGCCGGGCGGCCACCTGGTCGCTGAACGCGATCCACGCCGCCCCGACCAGCGCGTAGGCGATGACGATGCCGCGGGCGGAGAACCGCGGGCGCGCGGTGTCCCGGCTCGAGGGCGGCTCGCCCGCACCCTGCGGACGACGAACCTCCACCCCATCCGGTGGTCGCCGCGGGGGATCCGGTCCGGGCCTCGGTTCCATTAGGCGGAGATCGTACACGGGGCCGTCGCATCACGAAATCGGACCGGCCCCGGCCCAGGTCGCGGCAGGAACGGCCGGAGGGAACGGCGCCCGGGTCGGTGCCCGGCGCACGGGTCGGTGCCCCGGCGACCGTCACCGCCCCCCGTCAGGCGGGTGGGCGCAGCAGATCGGTCCCGAGCGAGGCCCGCAGCGGCTCCGGGACGCGTACGCTGCCGTCCCGCTCCTGGTACGTCTCCAGGATCGCGGCGACCACCCGGGCAA
>CAZKXK010000095.1:0-8232 GCA_964556585.1 uncultured Anaerolineaceae bacterium | reverse complement strand
GATGAAGGGGCCATAGGCCACGCCGTAGGCCACACTTCCGGCGGTGCCCCGGATGTCCGAGGCGAGATGCACCCGTTTGCACATTCTGAGGCAGTCGGCGTCGAGACGATGGAGCGACCCGGGGCCTGAGTCTCGACGGAGCGCAGCACGGCGCGACTCCCGGTGACCTACGGCACTGGCAACTCGGCGCTGGGCGGTTCCAGACTCCAGGGCGTTCACCGCATGGTCCCAGTTGGAGGTCGCCATGGCCACGGCCGTCGCATTGCGCCGGTACCAGAACTACATCGACGGGCGATTCGTGGACGCCCAGAGAGGCAAGACAATCCCGGTGGAGAACCCGTCCACCGGGCAGGTGATCTCGGAGGTCCCGGACTCGTCGATCGAGGACACCCGGGAGGCGATCCGAGCTGCTGAGAAGGCGCAGGGTGACTGGGAGAAGTTGGCGCCTATCGAGCGAGCCGGGTATCTGCGCAAGATCGCGGCCGCACTCCGGAAGGATCCTGAGCACCTCGCGCGGGTGATCTCCGAGGAGCAGGGCAAGGTTCTTGGCCTCTCCCGGGTGGAGGCTGGCTTCACGGCCGACTACATCGACTACATGGCCGAGTGGGCCCGGCGGCTCGAGGGCGAGGTCGTCACCAGCGATCGGCCGAACGAGCACATCCTCATGTTCCGGCACGCCATCGGCGTCATCGGTGGCATCGTGCCCTGGAACTTCCCCTTCTTCGTCATCGCGCGCAAGGTTGCGCCGGCCCTGCTGACGGGCAACACCATCGTCATCAAGCCGAGCTCGATCACGCCGAACAACGCCGGTGAATTCGCCAAGGCCGTGGCAGAGGCTGGGCTTCCCGCGGGCGTCTTCAATCTCGTCTGCGGGTCCGGTGCCGTCGTTGGGCAGGAGCTCGCCTCGAACCCGAGCATTGGCATGGTCAGCGTGACCGGCAGCGTTGACACGGGCGTCCGGGTTATGGAAGCCGCCTCGAAGAACATCATCAAGGTGAACCTGGAACTGGGCGGCAGCGCTCCGGCCATCGTCATGGCCGACGCCGACATGGACCTCGCCGTCGAGTCGATCAAGGCATCCCGCGTCATCAACACCGGCCAGGTGTGCAACTGCGCCGATCGCGTCTACGTCGACAAGCGCGTCGCCGACGAGTTCACCGAGAAGTTCGTCAAGGCGATGAGCGAGACGAAATACGGCGATCCCCTCATCGACGAAGGACTCGACATGGGTCCGTTCGTGAGCGCGGATCAGCTCAAGCTGGTCGAAGAGCGGGTCAAGCAGGCCGTTGCCGACGGGGCCACGGTTCTCACCGGAGGCAAGCGGGCCGCCGACAAGCCGGAGGGCTATTTCTACCCAGCGACAGTGCTCGGCAACTGCCGGCAAGGTATGCCAATCGTTCGGGACGAGATCTTCGGGCCCGTCATGCCGATCGTCACCTTCGACGACCTCGACGAGGCGATCACCTACGCGAACGACTCCGTCTATGGCCTCACGTCGTCGATCTACACCACGAACCTCGACGTCGCCATGCGCGCCTGCAAGGAGATCAAGTTCGGCGAGACGTACATCAACCGCGAGAACTTCGAGGCGATGCAGGGATTCCACGCGGGCTGGCGAAAGTCGGGCATCGGGGGCGCCGACGGAAAGCACGGCCTCTACGAGAACACCCGGACCCACATGGTCTACGTGTCGTACGACCTGGCGGCCGGCAACAAGAAGTAGCCGCCCGAACCACAGCCCTCGGGTCCCGGTCGACCGGGACCCGAGGGGCTTCGAATCGGACTGCGTCGGGCTTGGCCCGTCTGGTCTGAATGACCGTCACCGCGAGGCGTGAAACGGTGGTGCGGGCTCAACTCTTCGTGACCTGCATGGTGGATCTCTTCCGGCCGCGAGCCGGCGTCGCGGCCGTCCAGGTGCTGGAGCGCCGCGGCGTCGAGGTCGAGTTCCCCGGGGGCCAATCCTGTTGCGGCCAGTTCGCCTACAACGCCGGTCACCACCGCGAGGCCGCCGCGATGGGCCGGCAGCTCGTGCGGGCCTTCGAACCCAGCGACGCCGCTCGCTCGCCGGCCGACCCACCGACGGTGATCGCGCTCTCCGGCTCGTGCGCGGCGATGATCAAGCACGAGATGCCCGACCTCCTCGAACGTGACGCGCTGCAGAGGGGACGGACGCCGGCCACCGCGGCGCGCTGGCGCCGCCGGGCCGAGACTCTTGCCGACCGGGTGGTCGAGCTCAGCGAGTGGCTCGACCGTCAGGCCGGGCTGGAGCCAGGGCAGGTCGGGATCCGCGCCGAATCGGGCGGCCCGGCTTCGTCGGGCGGGCCGGCCCCCCTGAAGGTCGCCAGCCACACCGGCTGCCACATGCGCCGCCTGCTCGGTGCCACGGAGGCGCCGCTGTCCGTCCTGCGTCACGCCGGTGTCGAGCCCGTGGAGCTGGACGATGCAGAGCAGTGCTGCGGGTTCGGGGGGAGCTTCGGGCTGCTCGAGCCGGACATCTCCGCGGCCATGGCCGACGCAAAGCTGGCCAACCTGGCAACGGCCCGCGGAGACGGTGTGACCTGCCTGGTGAGCTCGGACCTTGGCTGCCTGATGCAGCTCGGCGGGCGCCTCGACAGGCAGGGGGACGCGTTCTCCATGCTCCATCTTGCCGAGGCCGTGGATCTCGCGGACCAGCATCGGCTCACGCCCGCCGAGATCGAGCGCACCGCGCGCAGCCAGGAGGCGGACCCGGATGCCCGGTGAGCTGCCTCCGGCCGCGGCCAGCTGGCCGGAACGGCGGCGGCATGCTCTCGCCGACCCGGCGATGCGGGCCGCCGTGGCGAAGAGCACCCGCAGTCTCACGGCGAAGAAGGAGGCCGTCTTCGCGGCCTACCCCGCAGCCGAGGCGATGCGGACGCGTGCCGTCATCGCTCGACGTGGCTCGCTGGCGCGCGTCGACGCGCTGCTCGACGAGCTGACGTGCCAGGTCGAGGCGCGCGGCGGGCACGTGGTGCGGGCCGCCGGCCCGGCCGACGTGGGCCACTACGTCCTCGACGTTGCCCGGCGACGGGGCGTGCAGCGAGTCGTGAAGTCGAAGTCGATGGCCACCGAAGAGATCGCCCTCAACGAGCAGCTCGAGAACGCCGGGCTGCACGTCCGCGAGACTGACCTGGGTGAGTACATCATCCAGCTTGCCGGCGAGCGTCCTGCCCACATCCTCGTGCCGGCCTCGCACAAGACGAGACAGCAGGTCCGGGCCCTCTTCGACCGGGAGGCCGCCGCGTGCGCCGTCGACCCGCCGGCGGGCGACGCCACGCCCGAGCTGACCGCCTTCGCGCGGCGCCAGCTGCGGGCGGATTTCCTCGCCGCCGACATGGGCATCAGCGGCGGCAACTTCCTCGTCGCCGAGACGGGGACGCTCGTGCTCATCACGAACGAGGGCAACGGTCGGATGACCACATCGCTGCCCCGGGTCCACGTCGCGGTGGTGGGCATCGACAAGATCGTCGCGACCTGGGCCGATCTCGCTGACCTGCTCCAGCAGCCCGCGCTCAGCGGAACCGGCCAGCGCCTGTCCACGTACACGACCTTCATCACCGGTCCCCGACGCGACGGCGAGCTCGACGGTCCGGAGGAGTTCCACCTGGTCCTGCTCGACAACGGGCGCCACGAGCTGCTCGGGACCGAGTTCGCGGACGTCCTTGCCTGCATCCGCTGCGGCGCCTGCCTCAACGTCTGCCCGGTCTTCCGCACGATCGGCGGCCAGGCCTACGGGAGCATGTACAGCGGGCCCATCGGCGTCGTTCTGACCCCGCTCCTGGGTGGGCTGGAGCGGGCGCCCGAGCTGCCCAAGTCGGCGTGCGCCCTGTGCTATGCCTGCGCCGACGCTTGCCCGATGGAGATCGACTTGCCCCGCCATATCCTGGCCCTTCGACGGACCGAGGTCGAGCGCGGGATGGAGCCGTGGACGGACCGGCTGACCTTCGAGCTCTGGGGGCGGTTCTGGGCCAGCCCGGCAGGCTTCCGCTTCACGGGCCGCATTGCCCGCCTGGGCCAGCGGGTCTACGTGCGCGACGGCCGACTGAAGGGCGCGCCCGGCCTCGTGGGAGGCTGGACGGCCACCCGGAACGCGCCCCCGCTCGCCAGGGAGTCGTTCCACGAGTGGTGGTCGCGGCGGCGTGCTTCGAGGGCCGGGTCGTGACCCGCAAACCCAGCGCCGGATCACTCGCGGAGGCGAGCGGGCGCGGCGCCCTCGTGGCGGAGTTCGTCGAGAGCTGGCGGGGGCTGGAAGGCGACGCCTGGATCGTCCGCGGTGGCCGCGACGAGGTCCGTCGCACGATCGTCGAAGCCGCCAGGATCATGGTCGAGGACAGTGGGCCGGGGGCCCACCGTCGGGTGCTCGCCTGGGCCACGGCCGACCTCGCCGCGCTCGAGCTGTCGGGACTCATCGCCGAACAGGGTTGGGAGCACGTTGCCTGGCCGTCTGGTCCTGGCGGCGCCACGGGCGCGATCGGCCCCGAAGGCCCGGCTGCGGCCAGCGCCGCTCCTACCGCCGCAGGGGCCGACCCGACCCCGGCCGACCTGGTGGCCCTGGCCGCGGCAAGCGACCTCGGGATCACCACCTGCGCCTGGGCGGTCGCCGAGACCGGGACGATCGCGCTCTACGCGACGCCCGCCACCGGCCGGTTGCCGAGCCTGTTGCCGACCGCGCACCTGGCGCTCGTGCGTCCTTCGCAGGTCGTGAAGAGCGTCCCCGACGGCCTGCGCCTCCTCGCCGACTACATGGCGCGGGAGGGTGGCCCGCCATCGGCGGTGAACCTCGTCAGTGGCCCCAGCCGCAGCGCCGATATCGAGGGCGACCTCGCGGTCGGGGTGCACGGACCACGGAGGGCCGGAGTGATCATCGGGGAATGGTGATCCCGAACCGGCACCCACCTTCGGCCGCTGTTCTGCGCCTCGCCCCCGACGACGAGGTTGCGGTGGCGGTGAGGCCGCTCGCGGCCGGGGACTCGATCCGCCTCGGCGACCTCGAGCTCGCCGTGCTTGAGCCGATCCCGGCGGGGCACAAGGTCAGCCTTGTGGGGATACCGCCGGGGGCACCGATCCGGAAGTACGGTCAGCCGATTGGCGTCGCGACACGGGAGATCCAGGCAGGGAGCCACGTTCACGGTCATAACTGCGCCGTCGGCGGGTTCGATCGGACGTACGCGGTTGCGACCGCCGGGGGCGCGGCGTCGGAGGCCGCGAGCGTGGCTGCCACACCACGCACGTTTCTCGGCTATGTACGTCCCGACGGGCGGGTGGGCACGCGCAACTACGTGGCGGTCATCAGCATGGCCAACTGCTCGGCATCGGTGAGCTGGCGCATCGCGGACGGGATCACTGCCGACGAGCTGTCCGCCTATCCGTCGGTGGATGGTGTGCTCGCGTTGACGCACAAGGGCGGATGCTCCATGCCAGCGGACGGGGCGGAGCACCTCCAACTCGAGCGCGTCCTGGCGGGTTTCGCGCGGCATCCGAACGTCGCCGGATACCTGGTCGTGGGCCTCGGGTGTGAGGTCGCTCAGGCGCGTCGCCTCATCGAGCGCCAGGATCTGTGGCGCCCCGGAGAGGTCGAGGGACCGCCCGTGCTCGTGATCCAGGAGGAAGGCGGGGTCCGCCACACGGTGGAGGCAGGCCTGTCGGTGCTCCGCCAGCTCCTGCCAGTCGCAGCAGCCGCCCGACGCGTCGAGATCCCAGCGTCCAGCCTCGTGCTGGGCCTTCAGTGCGGCGGCTCCGACGGGTTCAGCGGCATCACCGCCAACCCGGCGCTCGGGGTCGCCGTCGACCTGCTCGTCGCTCAGGGTGGGACCGCGGTTCTGGGCGAGATGCCCGAGATCTACGGCGCGGAGCACCTGCTGACGCAACGAGCGGTGGATCGCGAGGTTGGCGAGGCGCTGCTCGAGCGGATCCGGTGGTGGGAGACCTACGCGGCATCCCACGGGGCGACCATCGACAACAACCCAACGCCGGGCAACAAGGCTGGGGGCTTGACCACGATCTTCGAGAAATCGCTGGGCGCCGTCGCGAAGGCGGGATCGACGCGGCTCACCGCCGTGTATCGCTACGCCGAGCAGGTATCGCGTCGCGGCCTCGTGCTCATGGACACGCCGGGCAACGACCCGGTCTCTCTCACCGGGATCGTGGCCGGTGGAGCGACGATCTGCGCCTTCACGACGGGCCGTGGCTCCGTCTACGGGTGCAAGCCCTCGCCCTGCATCAAGATCGCGACCACTTCGTCCTTGTATCGCCGGATGGAAGAGGACATGGATCTCGATGCGGGCGTCGTCCTCGACGGCACCCCCGTCCAGGAGGGGGCGCGCGATCTTCGACGAGGTGCTCGCGGTGGCGAGCGGCAAGCGCACCAAGAGCGAGGCTCAGGGCCTGGGCGACGAGGAGTTCGCGCCATGGATGCTGGGGCCGGTCCTGTGACCGACACCTGTTTGCTACGAGCGCCGTTCGCTGATCGTCAGCTCCAACAAGACGTTCTCCGCGTGGGCCGGGATCTTCGGGGGCCCGATGGCCATCGCCGCGATGGTCGACCGTCTCGTCCACCACGCCGAGGTCATCATCAATGCGAACATGGGGTGCCAGGCCATGGTCGTCGGCATGCGCCATTTCTCGCGCAGCCCGGGCTGCCGGCTCGTGGCCGAAGGCGTGGAGACTGAGGGGGAGGCCAACACGCTCGGTGGGCTCGGGGTCGAGTCGAGCAGGGCTACCATTTCGGACGCCCTGAGCCGGTCGAGGCGTGGGCGGCGGCACATCCGCTGTCTCCCGAGGCGGGTCAGCTGATGCTGCCGCAGATGCCTGGACAGCCGGACCGACGAGCGCCCTGGCTGAGCCGATCTCTGGAGGGTGTGCAGCGACGTCTCTCGGCGCCAGAGCTCTGTGCGCCGCCCGGTACCAATACACGAGCGCAGCGATCCCCGAGACGACGCGCACTGACAACAAGCGCCCGGGAAATCGCTCGCAGCTCCCGCGAACCCTAGTAGCCTTGTCACCGAGCGCGAATGAGCCGAATCGTCATCACTGACTGCGACCACCCGACGATCGAGATCGAGCACGCAATCTTTGCTCGGGCCGGATACGAGCTGGAACTCGCCCAGTGCCACGCCGCCGATGAGGTGATCGCGGCCGGCACCGGCGCCGTCGCGTTACTCACCCAGTACGCTCCAATCACGGAGGCCGTGCTGGCGGCGCTCCCCTCCGTCCGCGTCCTCGGTGTGTACGGCGCCAGCCTTGACAACATCGAGCTGCCGGCCGCCGCACGACGCGGACTGCCGGTCGTCAATGTGCCCGACTATGGTGTCGACGAGGTTGCCGATCACACTGTCGGGCTCATCCTCGCACTGACCCGCGGAATCGTCGCGCTGGACCGCGCCGTTCACACCGGTACATGGGACTTTCGTGGCGGTGGCGAGCTGCACCGCAGCAGCGGCCAGCAGGTCGGGATCATCGGCCTGGGACGGATCGGGTCCGCGGTTGCCCGGCGCGCTCTCGCGCTCCACTTCCGGGTTGTGGGCGCTGATCCAAGCCGGCCTGCCGTCGAGGGCGTTCGCCTGGTTGAGCTCAACGAATTGCTCGGGACGAGCGATGTCGTGAGTGTCACGACTCGGCTCGATCCGACCACCCGTCACCTGCTGGACGCTTCGACGCTCGCCCGCATGAAGCCCGGGGCGTATCTCGTCAACACCTCGCGGGGTGGCGTCGTTGACCAGGCGGCGCTCGTCGACGCGCTCCGCGCGGGCCACCTCGGCGGGGCCGCACTTGACGTGCTCGAGCGGGAGCCAATCGCTCCCGACGATCCACTGTTGAGTCTGCCGAATGTCGTGCTCACGCCGCACGCCGCGTTCTACAGCCGCGAATCGATCGGCGAGATGAAGCGGCGCGCCGCCGAGGCCGTCACGGCGGCCCTCGCCGACTTCGGTCCTGACGCTCGTGGGTGAACAGGCACAGACGTAGAGGCCGCGCCTCCACCGTTTCGCGTGCGTCCTAGCTTTCCGGGTGCGCAGATAGGCGGCGAACGCGTGAACCGTCGCCTATAATGAGTGCGTCCAACGCACCATGAGTTCACTAGGTGAAACAGCGGTGACTCGGACCCTGAGTCGCGGTCTCGATGTTCTGGAGGCGCTGGCGCGCGCGGACGGCTCCGGGATCGGCCCTTCGGCAATCGGCCAGCGCGTGGGTCTCGACAAGGCCACCGTGACGCGACTT
>CAZKXK010000094.1:0-8267 GCA_964556585.1 uncultured Anaerolineaceae bacterium | reverse complement strand
TCGGTCGTGTCGAGCCGGGCCGTGACCGGGCGCGTCGGCGGCGGGGGCGGCGGACCGGCGGCGTACGCGGTCCCCGGACTTGCGGGTCCGGAGGGACCCGCTCCGGACGCGCCCGGCCCGGACGCATGGGCCCCCGGTCCATCGCGTTCGGTCGTGCCGGCGCGCCCACCGGCTGCCGACCGAATGGCCTGGTAGGCCGCGTTGATCTCGGCCATCCGGCGGGTCGCGTCCCGGCGGGCCGCGGAATCCCCGGCCAGGTCGGGGTGATGCTGGCGGGCCAGGCGTCTCCACGCGGCCTTGACCATGACCTGGCTGGCGTTCCTGGGAACGCCCAGCACGTCGTGAGGATCGCGTTGGGCCATCGCACCATCCTAGCCGAGCGGGGCAGTACGCTTCGCCCATGCGCCGATCCCGGACCGTCCTCGTCGCGCTGAGCCTGGCGGCCTCCGCGCCCTCCGTCGCGGCCTACCGGTTCGCCCTCGAGTACCGGCGCCGAGCCGGGTTCCCCGCACGCCGGCCTCTGCTGGAGACGCCCACCGCGTACGGCCTCCCGTTCGAGGCCGTGCTCGTCCCATCCGAAGCCGGACCGTTGCCCGGCTGGTTCGTCCCGGCTCCCGGCGGCCGTCCCGCGCCGGCGGTGGTCCTGGTCCACGGCTGGGAGTCGAACCGCGCCCGGATGCTGCCGAACGCCGCGTTCCTGCACGCGGCGGGCTTCGCGACCCTCATGTTCGACGTCCGCGGCCACGGCGAGAACCCGCCCGAGGCACTCCCGATCAGCGCGGCGGAATTCGGCGCGGACACGCTGGCTGCCATCGGATTGGCGGCCGCCCGGCCGGGCGTCACCGCGGTCGCGGTCCTGGGGCACTCGATGGGGGCGATCGGGGCCGCGATCGCCGCCGCGGACGACCCGCGGACGGCGGCGCTCGTCCTGACATCCACGCCGGCCGATCCCCGGCGCCTGGCCCGCAGGACGTTCCAGCTGGCGGGACTGCACCTGCCGGGACCGGTCGCCCACCCACTTGCGGCGCTCAGCATCCGGGTGCTGCTGCGGCCGCGCGGTCATGCCCCGTCGGCCACCAGCGCGTCGGCGGCCGTTGGCCGGTACCCGGGGCCGGTCCTCATCATCCACGGCGCGCTGGACGAGATCGTGGGCGCCGGCGATGCCCGCCGCCTGGAACGGGCGGCCCGCCGGGTCGCCGGGCGCGACGTCGAGCTCATGATCATGCCGGGGGCGCGCCATCGGTGGCTCTTCGAGGATCCCGCCTACCGCGGGCGGATCGCGGCGTTCCTGGCCCGCCACCTGGAGGGTGGGCCCGGGCCCGACGAGGCGGCCGCCCGCGCGATGGCGCTGCCCGTCCTCCGCCAGCCCGACACGAACGGGCAGTTCAGCGCCCTCGAGCGGCCCACCGCCGGGCCCGCGGTCGGCGACGCACGGGGGCCCGCCTTATCGACGGCTTCGGCCGCAACCGGCCCCGGGCTGGCCTGAAGCCCGCACGGGAGGTACCCCATGGAACCGGCACTCGGCACCTGGGAGGCGATCGATACGCTGCGTACGGTCCGCGCGTTCGCGGACCGGCCCCTGGAAACATGGGCCGTGGAGCGGATCCTCAACGCCGGCCGGCGCGCCGGCAGCTCCAAGAACCTGCAGCGCTGGTCGTTCATCGTCTGCCGCGACCGCGACCACCTGCGGGAGCTGTCGACGACCGGGCCCTGGGCCGGCCACCTCGCCGGGGCGGCCATCGCGGTGGCGCTCGTCACGCCGGATCCGCGCGCGGAAGGAGCACCACTGTCGATCGCGTTCGACCTCGGCCGGGCGGCCCAGAACATGCTGCTCGCGGCGTGGGAGCTGGGCATCGGCAGCGCCCCCGCCACCATCTACGAGCATGAGCGGGCCCGCGGGCTGCTGGGCATCCCGCCGGGAATGCACTGCGAGTACATGCTGTCGTTCGGCTACCCGGCCGAGCCGGCCGTGCTGAGCGCTCCGAATCGCGCCGGTGGGCGGCGGCCCCTCGGGGAGCTGGTCCACGAGGAGCGCTGGTAGCTGCCTGCTCAGGCGTCCGGCACGAGGTCGTCCTCGGATATCGCGAGCGCCTCCAGCGGATCGACGTCGAGCGCGGGAGCGCTGTCCGAACCCTCCGGTGCGGGCGCACCCGCCGCCACGTAGGAGGCGAAGGCGGCCTCCAGGCCCAGGTCCTGCTGCGCCCGCTCGGAGCGCAGCCACTTGTGCTCCAGCAGATCGCAGTACGCCTGCAGCGGATCCCGGCCTGGGCCGATCACCGCCCGGAGGCGGTCCAGGTACGGCTCCAGGACCTCCGACTGCCACCGCGAGGCGCCCTCGACCGATGAGACGGGCCGGCGTTCGAAGTAGGTCAGCCAGGCGCGGTATTCGCGCAGGTCGTTGAGGAGCAGGCGCGCCTGGCCCTCGAGCGCGACAAGCCCGGTGCGACGAGCCAGCTCGCGGGCGTGGAAGTCGCGCTGGGCCACGGCGGTGCGCAGGCGGACCGTCCCCGCGTCGCCGGGCAGCAGCTCGATCTCGCCGATCGCGAAGCCGAGCTCGTTGAGCCGCCGGATGTGGGCCTGGATGGCGAAGCGGTCGCCGGCCTGGATGTCGATCTGATCGTGCAGCTCCCGCCAGAGCGCCGTGTACCGATGGCGCACGGATTCGGCCGCCGCGATCTGCTCGTCCATTGCTTCCGGGTGGCCCTGGTACACCGCGAGGTCGGCCAGGCCGAACGCCACGTTCTCGACGAGGACGTCGAGGTCGTAGGCTCGCTGGCCGTCGGAGAGCGCGGCGTAGATCTCGCTGGTCTCGGCATCCACCAGGTAGGCCTGGATCGTGCCGCCGTCACGCCGGAACAGGGTGTTCGAGAGCGAGCAGTCGCCCCAGTACACGCCGGCACGGTGGAGGTCCACCAGCAGCGAGGCCATCGCGTCGAGCAGCCGCTCGCGGTAGCCGCCCGCCGTCAGCGGGACTCGCATCAGGAGCCGCCGGTACTGGAGCGAGTGGCGGAGATACTCGGTGACCAGGACCGCCGTGTCCTCGAGCGCCCGGACCGCGATCCCGATCGCGCGAACGGAGGGCAGCGCCAGCTGCTCGAGGCGGAGGAGCACCTCGTACTCGCGGCGCGCGTTCTCGACCGCCTGCTCCTTGAGGGCGTACGTCGTGCCGTCCAGGATCACGAAGCGGACCAGGTGACGCGACGGCCCGACGGGCAGGTCGCGCAATGCCGCCCGGTCGGCCGTCCAGTCGTGGAGCGGCAGCTCCCACGGCAGCGCCAGGAGAGGCTCCGACGCGACCCGCAGCCGGAGGTGCGGAAAGGCCTCCGTGGGCTGGGTGCTCAGCGGCGCTTCCGCAGGTACGTCGTGAGCGTCGCGTCGTACCCGGCGGCCTCGTAGAGACGCAGGGCGCCAGGTCGATGGTGGCCGGCGGTCACCTCGAGAAACGCCGCGTCGATCTTGTCGGCGATCGTCTCGGCCTCGGCCATGAGCGCCTGTCCGACGCCCCGCCCCCGCATCCCGGGGTCCACCACCATCGCCATCACGCGGACCACATGGTCGTCATGCTCGAAGCGCGGGATCACCTGGCAGGCCACGAAACCCGCGCGATCACCGGCCGCCTCCGCCACGCGCACCGGGCACTCCCGTTCGACGTACCGCTCCAGGCGCCTGACGATGTCGGTCGCTCCGGCCGGATATCCCTCGTCGGAGAGAAGGCCCGCGATCCAGGCGGCATCGTCCGGGCCGGCGTCCCGGAACGTGAGCGGAGCATGTTCGGTCATGTCCGGATGGTACCGCGTCCGATGCCCGGCAGGCCCACCTCCGTGGCGGGCCCGGCGAGCCTGAGCACGACCACGGTCGGGCCGGACGGCGGCGGGCCGGCCAGCGCCATCTCCGGTCCGAACGGACCGGCGCCGCGAACGACGCGAACACCGAGCCTCGCGAGACGGGGTCGCGCAGCGGCGATCGCGGCGGCCGGCAGGGCGACGTACAGGGCAGCCGGACCCTCGCCGTGGCGGGCCAGGGCCGCCGCGATTCGGCCCTCCGTGTCGGGCTCCAGGAGCAGCAGCCGACAATCGGGACGCCAAGCCGTGCGGCCCTCACCGACCGGGACGGGCTCGCCCAGCCGCGCCCGCGCGCCGACGAGCGCGTCCCGCGGCACCCCGGCCCAGCGCAGGCTCGGCCACGCTGCACTGGCCCGGTCCAGGTCGACGGTCGCCCATCCCAGCGCAACGAGACGTGCACCGCTCGGCGGTGACACGTCCGCCGGGCCGGGCAGGCCGGCCACGTCGGCGGCGGCGACGTCCGCGGCGGCCACCACGAGGTGATCGGCGAGCCGCGTCCCGGGCCCCGCCGCGGAGTCGGCCACCTCCAGCCGCAGGCCGGGGATAGTGACGAACGCCCCAGCGGTCCCGGCGACCCCGAGCGCTGCGCCCAGGATGCCACGCACGTGGGGCACGTCCCCGGTCAGCCAGCGTACGAGCAGCGGTGCCGCGGGAGGGTGGGACGGTCCGTCCCGCGGCGCGGGCGAGCCGGGGGCCGGCTGCCCGTCACGCGCCGCGGCGCACCACCAGGAGCGTCGCGTCCGACTGGAGCGGGATCGCCACGGGCCCCGGGAGGCCGGCAGCGCGGAACAGCTCCGCGTGCTGGGCCACGGTCCGCAGGCGGGCGCCGTGGAAGAGCTCGTCGAGGGCGACCCCCGCGACCAGCTGGCCGTGCAGCGTCGCGTAGCCCTCCAGCTGGTCGGGCAGACACCAGCCCAGAACGATGAGCCAGCCTCCCGGTCGAAGCACGCGCCAGGCCGCCCGGAGCGCTTCGCCCGGATCCGGCATCTCGTGGAGGGCATGCTGGAAGTAGGCCAGGTCGAACGATCCGACACCGAGCGCGGCGTCCAGCTCGGCGTCCACGTCGCGCGCCTCGATGCGGATCCGCGACGCCAGCCCGTGGCGCTGCACCAGCTGGACCGCGCGGGCCACCGAATCGGGCTCGGGCTCGACGCCCACGAGCCGCGTCGCCGGGAATCGCCGCGCGATCGCCGCCAGCCAGCGGCCCCCGCCGCAGTGGAGGTCGAGGACGTCCATTCCCCGGACGAGGTCCGCCACCAGGTCGGGCAGGGCGGCGAGCGCCTCCTCGAAGAAGACGGCGATGTCCTGGCGGGTCAGCTCCTCGATCGCCCGGTAGTAGCGGGCCGAACGCGAGCCGACGGGCACCCCCGTGCGAACGTACTCCGCCATCGCGTCGTAGTCGAGGCTGGCGGTCACCGTGTAGGTGAACTGCCCACCGAGGTATTCCGGGCGGTCCTTCTCCAGGAGGATCGTCGCGACATCCGGGTCCAGGCTGACCCGGCTGCCGTCGTCGGCAACGAGGTCGGCGGCGTAGGCGGCGTCGCACCAGGCGGAGATGGGCTCGGCCGCGGCCCCGGCAACGGTGGCCAGCTGCGCTCGCGTCAGCCCGTTCGCGCCGGCCTCGCGCAGGCGGGCGAACAGCCCAAGCTCGATCCCGAGCTGGATGACCCAGGCCCGGTAGAACCCGGTGAGGCTGGCGACCAGGTCGTCGAAGCGGTCGTCAAGCGGCATCGCGCCACGATTGTCGCATGCCCGGCGAGCCGCGGCGGAACGCGTGTCGGCGGCGGAGCGCGCCCCGGCAGCGGGGCTCCCATCCGGCTGGCATCCTTGCGCGATGGCGACGAATACCCAGGGCGCGCTCGGCGCGTCCGGTTCACGGGTGGCGCTTGCGCTCGCGGCCCTCTACGTGATCTGGGGCTCCACCTACCTCGCGATCCGCGTCGCCGTCGAGACGATCCCGCCGTTCGCGATGGGGTCGATCCGCTTCCTGGTCGCCGGATCCCTGCTGTACGTCGCCACCGCGCGCGGACGCACCGGCGAGCCCCGGCCCGGGCTCCGCGAGTGGCGCGACGCCGCGATCATCGGCGGCTTCCTGCTGGTCGGCGGCAACGGGCTCGTCATGCTCGGGGAGACGACCGTCGCGTCGGGGATCGCGGCGCTGCTCATCGCGACGCTACCGCTCTGGGTGGCGATCCTTGGCCGGCTCTTCTTCAACCTGCGCCTGTCGTGGTCCGCGCTCGCCGGCATCGCGCTGGGGTTCGCCGGCGTGGGCGCCCTCGTGTGGCCGGCGGGCGGAAGCGCGCCGGTCGACGGGACGGGCGTTGTCATCCTGCTCGGCTCGCCCGTGCTCTGGGCGACCGGCTCGCTCTACAGCGCCCGGGCCCACCTGCCGGCGCGGCCGCTCGTGGGGGTCGCGATGCAGATGCTCTGCGCCGGGGTGATGTTCGCGGTCGTCTCGATCGCCGCCGGAGAGCTGACCGGGTTCCGCCTGGCGGACGTCACGCCACGGAGCGCGGTCGCCGTGGCCTACCTCGTCACGGCCGGGTCACTGGTCGGCTTCACCGCCTACGCGTGGCTGCTCCGGGTCGCCCCGCTCCCGCTCGTCGCCACGTACGCCTACGTCAACCCCATCGTGGCGGTCGCCCTGGGCGCCCTGATCCTGGGCGAGCCGGTCACGGCCCGGACCGGGCTCGCCGGCCTGGTGATCATCGCCGCGGTCGTGATCATCGTCTGGACGCGCGGCCGTGAGCCGGCACCGCCCAGGCCGGAGGAGGTCGTCGAGGGGACCTGACCGGGTGCCGGCTCCGACCGGCGAGCTGCCTTCAACGTCGACCAGGCGCCGTTCGGCGCCGTACGAGGAGATTCCGCCATGACGAGCGACAGCCTTCACACGATGGGCCAGCAGCACGGCCGCCGTTCGTGGGCCGAACCCTGGAAGATCAAGATGGTCGAGCCGCTGAGCGTGACCACGCGACCCGCCCGGCAGGATGCCCTCCGCGAGGCCGGACACAACACGTTCCTGCTCCGCTCCGACGACGTCTACATCGACCTCTTGACGGACTCCGGCACGTCGGCCATGAGCGACCGGCAGTGGGCCGGGATGATGCTCGGCGACGAGGCGTACGCGGGAAGCCGCAACTACTACCACCTGGAGGAGGCGGTCAGGCGCTACTACGGGTATGCCCACGTGGTCCCCACCCACCAGGGTCGCGGGGCGGAGCACCTGATCAGCCAGGCCCTGATCCGGCCCGGGGATCACGTCCCCGGCAACATGTACTTCACGACGACCCGCCTCCACCAGGAGCTGGCCGGCGCCACGTTCCACGACGTGATCATCGACGAGGCGCACGACCCGACCTCGCTTCACCCGTTCAAGGGCAACGTGGACCTCGCCAAGCTGCGCGCGCTGGTCGACGAGGTGGGCGCGGCGAAGGTCCCGTACGTCTCGCTTGCCGGGACCGTCAACATGGCCGGCGGCCAGCCGGTCTCGATGGCCAACGTGCGTGCCGTGCATGCCTACTGCGCCGAGCAGGGCATCTCGCTGCTCCTCGACGCGACGCGGATGGTGGAGAACGCGCTGTTCATCCAGGAGCGCGAGGCCGGCTACGCGGATCGGACCATCGCCGAGATCCTGCTGGAGTTCTGCTCGCACACGGATGGCGCCTGGATGAGCGCCAAGAAGGACAACCTCGTCAACATCGGAGGCTGGCTCGCCGTCAACGACGGGGACACCTTCGAGGAGCTGCGCAACCTCGTCGTGGTGTACGAGGGACTGCACACCTACGGCGGGATGGCCGGCCGCGACATGGAGGCACTCGCGATCGGCATCGCGGAGGCGGTCCAGGACGAGCATGTCCGCTCGCGGGTGGGGCAGGTCCGCTACCTCGGCGAGCTGTTGCTGGAGTGGGAGATCCCGATCGTCCTGCCGATCGGCGGGCACGCCATCTTCCTGGACGCCAGGCGCTTCTACCCGCACCTCGCCCAGGACCTGTTCCCGGCCCAGACGCTCGCGGCGGAGCTCTACCTGGACTCCGGGATCCGGTCGATGGAACGCGGCATCGTGTCCGCCGGTCGCGACCCGGAGACCGGCGACCACAAGCGCCCGAGCCTGGAGCTGACGCGTCTCACGATCCCGCGGCGCGTCTATACCCAGGCGCACATGGATGTCGTCGCCGAATCCGTCAAGGCCTGCTTCGATGCCCGCGACGCGGCGACCGGCCTGCGGATGGTGCACGAGCCGAAGTACCTGCGCTTCTTCCAGGCCCGCTTCGAACCGATCTGAGCGCCCTGCGCTGCTCGGAGCCAGCGAGGAGCAGGCGAGCCTCCAGCCAGAGCAGCGCCGCGGAGACGGCCGCCAACGCGACCCCGAACGCGCCGGCGCGGGGGTTGCCCTTCACCAGCCAGCCGAACAGCAGGTGCCAGGCA
>CAZKXK010000093.1:0-8272 GCA_964556585.1 uncultured Anaerolineaceae bacterium | reverse complement strand
TCCGATCGCGACCGCGACGATCGCCGAGGTCCGGGAGAAGATGGGCCTGCGCTGATCGCGCGGCGCGTGCGATCCGGCGCGTACGATAGGCACGCCGGCGGAAGCCCGACCGCCGGGCCACCCGCCCACGCGGCGAGCGAGACGGGCCGCCGGGAGCCGCGCACCGCCGATGTTCGAGCCGCCTCCGCCGCCCCTGAACGACCGCCAGCAACGCTGGCTTACGTCGTTCCTGGTGCTCGGCTCGGCCGCCTTCGGCCTGGTCGTCCTGTCGTACCTGGCGGCCTACTGGGTCTATTTCGGCGACATCATCCTCACGTTCTTCCTGGCCTGGCTGCTCGCCTTCATCCTCTCGTCGCCGGTCCGGCTCCTCCTGCGAGCCGTGCCACAGCTCCCCCGCGTCGTGGCAGTCGTCGCCGTCTACGCCGTCCTGACGATCGCGGTCCTGGCGGTCGTCGTCATCCTGGCGCAGGCCCTGTTCAACTCGCTCCTCGAGTTCATCCGGAACGTGCCGACCCTGCGGCAGGAGCTGCCGACGATCCTCCAGCCGTGGTCGAACCGCCTGGCGGGGCTCGGCTTCGGCCAGGTCGACCTGGTTACCCAGGCCAACGCCTTCCTCGACGGCCTGGCGTCCACCGCCCAGGACCTGGTCGGTCCGCTCCAGCAGGCGGCCGTCGCGAGCATCGGCGTGGTGGGCAACGTCCTGATCGTGTTCATGCTGTCCGTGTTCATCGTCATCGACAGCGAGTCGATCCTCAACTTCCTCCTGCGCCTCGTGCCACCGCGGTACGCGGACGAGGCACGGCTCCTGGAGCACGCGATCGGCCGGTCGTTCGGCGGGTTCCTGCGCGGCCAGGCCATCATCGGGTTCCTGTACGCCGTGGTTGCCTTCGCGGTGAGCGAGCTGCTCGGCCTGCCCTACGTCCCCGTCATCACGGCCACGGCCGGCGTCCTGATGGCGATCCCGTTCTTCGGGCCCTTCGTCGCGTGGGTGCCGCCCGTGCTGGTCGCCTTCGTCAGCCTTCCGAACGCCACGCCGGCGGCGCTGGTCGGGATGGGGATCGGCTGGTTCGTGGTGATGAACGTGGTCCAGCCGCGGGTCATGGCGGACGCGGTCGGCATCCCGCCCGTCGTCGTCTTCGCGAGCGTGCTGATCGGGTCCAAAGTCGCCGGAGTTCCGGGCGCAATCTTCGGCCTCCCGATCGCCGCCGTCATCAGCGCCGTCTTCATGTACTCGCTGCGGCGCTCGCTGACCGACCAGGGCAGCGTCGCGGTCCGGGCGGCCCGGCGCCTGGAAGCCCGCGAGGGACGCCACGTCCGAGTCCCGCGCGAGCCCGATCCCGCCGCGGACACGTCCCCGGAGTGAGCGAGCCGAGCGCACCGCCGGCCCGGCGCCCGCGGATCCTGGTCACGAACGACGACGGCATCGAGTCCCGCGGCCTGCTGGCCCTGGCCCAGGCGATGGCGGCCCTCGGCGAGGTGCTCGTCATGGCACCCGACACGAACCAGAGCGCCGTGGGCCACTCGCGGACGATGTGGCGACCGCTCCGGGTCCGGGAGCGGACGCTCGCGGACGGGACCCCCGCCTGGTCGATCGACGGCTCGCCGTCCGACGCGGTCGGGCTGGTCTTCCTGGGGCTGCTACCCGGTCCGATCGACCTCGTCGCGAGCGGGATCAACCACGGTGCCAACGTCGGCGACGACGTCACCTACTCGGGCACGGTCAGCGCCGCGATGGAGGCGGTGATGTCGGGCTGCCCGGCGTTCGCGATCAGCCACGACGACTTCGCGCCGGACGACTTCGCGCTCGCGGCCGCCGCCGCCACGGTGGTCGCACGGGCGATCCTCGAGCGCGGCCCCGAGCCGGCCATGCTGCTGAACGTGAACGTGCCGGCCATCCCGCTCGAGGCGTGCGCCGGGTTCGAGGTCACCCGGCTCGGCAAGCGGGTCTACCAGGACGAGCTGATCCGGCGCGAGGACCCGCGCGGGGTCCCCTACTACTGGGTCGGCGGGCCGCCACCGACCGGGCAGGCGACGCCCGGGACCGACGTCCACGCGCTGCTCCACGACCGCGTCTCGATCACCCCGATCCAGCTGGACCTGACCGCGGACCATCTCCTGGATCACCTGCGGGGCTGGAACCTGCGGCTGCCGGGCTGACGCCGGGCGAGCGCCTGGCCCGAGCGAGCGTGCCGTCTGCTCCACACCGACGACGGTCGCGCGCCGCCCGGCGGGCAGCGCCACCGGAAGCTCCCTAGCGGCGCTTCTTCCAGTCGGCCAGGATCTCCTTGACCGCGTTCTGGGCCGGCGCCCCGGTGACGCCGCCGCCCGGGTGAGCCCCCGGCCCGACGAGGTAGAGCCCGGCGACCGGCATCCGGTAGCGGGCATGGCCCACGAGCGGGCGCCAGGCGAACCACGCGTCGAGCGCCGGCTCCTGGTGGTACGGGTGGCCGCCCGTCAGGCCGTACTCGGCCTCGAGGTCCAGCGGCGTCATGACTTCCCGGGAGGTCACCAGCCGACCGAATCCGGGCGCTACGGATTCCAGCCGGGCAACCACCCGGTCCCCGAGCGCCTCGCGCGCCGCGGCATCCCAGGTCCCCTCGGCCGGCTGGTACGGGACGTACTGGGCGATCACGCTCATCACGTGCCCGCCGTCGGGCGCGAGCGACGGGTCGACGAGCGTCGGGATCGTCGCCTCCAGCAGGAGCTCGTCCGAGACGCGCCCGTACTTCGAGGCATCGAAGGCCCGCTCCATGTCGTCCAGCCCCGTCGCCCCCACGAGGATCCGCCCACGCAGGCGGCGCGGCGCCTCATCACGATCGCCGGCCGCGGGGAAGGCGGGCAACGCCGCGAGGCCCAGGTTCACGCGGGCAACGCGGCCCGGCTGGCGGATGTTCCCGGCCCGCCAGCGCAGGTTCGGGCCCAGCTCCATCGGCGGCAGCAGGTCGAGCAGCGTGCGCTTCGGGTCCAGCCCGGACGCCACGATCGGCGCCGCGATCTCGTCGCCGGACACGAGCGTGACACCGGTCACGCGGCCCTCCGCCGTGGTCACGCCGGCCACCTCGGCGCCCGTCCGGATCTCCGCCCCGAAGCCGCGCGCGGCAGCGGCGAGCGCGGCGGCGAGCGCACCTGGGCCGCCCCGCGCATACACGACCTGGCCCGCCGCCCCGCCGTCATTGCCCGCGGAATCGGCGAGCAGCGCAGCGGTCGTCCCCATCGACCACGCGCCGAGCGCGGTGAACGTCACGGCGCGCATCGCGACGGTCGCGCGCACGGGCTCGCTGTCGAACGACTCGGCCACGAAGTCGGCGATCGCCATCGGGAGGACGCGCAGCAGCTGGCGGGCATCGTCCCGCGACAGCTTCTTGAAGGCGCGGCCCAGGAGGAGGCCCGTGATCGCATCGGCCAGGCTGCCGCCGCTGGTGGCGGGCGGGGTCGCGTCGTTGAGCGACGCCACGAACGCGGCGAGGGCCCGGACGTGCCGGTCGAACTCGACCCATGCGGCGCCGTCCCCGGCGGACCAGGCGCGCAGCTCCGCGGCGGTGCGCGCGCCGTCGGCCCACAACGTGACGGACCGGCCATCCGGCTGGGGCGCGAAGGCCCGGACTTCCGGCGCGACGAGCGCCAGGCCGTGAGTTCGGAGGTCGAGCTCGCGGGCAACGGACGGCCGCAGCCGCCCAACCGTGTGGAACAGGCCGGGCGCGCGCCTGCCGTCGGCGAGCGGGCGCGTCTCGACCGTCCCACCGAGCGTCGCGCGCTTCTCGAGCACGAGCGTCCGCAGGCCGGCCCGGGCGAGGTAGGCGCCGGCGACGAGCCCGTTGTGGCCGCCGCCGACGACGATGGCGTCGTAGGACGCGGAAGATCGGCTGGACATTGGTCAGGCCACCTTCGGCGTGCCGGACTTCAGCAGCTCCAGGGCGGCGAGGCGCCCATTGGCGCCCATGATCCCGCCCCCGGGGTGCGTGGACGAGCCGCACATCCAGTAGTCCCGGATCGGTGTCCGGTAGCGCGCCCAGCCCGGGATGGGCCGGCTGAAGAAGAGCTGCTCCAGGGACAGCTCACCGTGGAAGATGTTGCCCTCGGTCAGCCCCCAGTCCCGCTCCATGTCGAGCGGCGAGACCACCTGCTTCTCGACGATGACGTCCTTCAGGTTCGGCGCGAACTCGCTGACCAGGTCGATCACCGCGTTCCCGAAGGCCTCCTTCTGGTTGTCCCAGTCCGCCGGGCCCTCGGCCAGGTTGTAGGGCGCGTACTGCACGAAACAGCTCATGACGTGCTTGCCGGGCGGCGCAACCGACGGGTCCACGAGGCTGGGGAAGACGATGTCGACGTAGGGCCGGCGACTGAAGCGGCCGTACTTCGCCTCGTCGTAGGCGCGCTCCATGTGCTCGAGCGACGGGCTGATGCTGACCGCACCGCGGAGGTACTCGGTGCCGCCGGGGTTGGTGGTGAAGCTGGGCAGCGCGTCGAGGGCCAGGTTCACCTTGCCGGAGCTGCCGCGGAACTTGAAGCGACGCACCTGCGCCTCGAAGTCGGCCGGCAGCACGCGCGGCTCCAGGAGCTGGAGGAAGGTCCGCCGGACGTCCGCCGAGGAGATCACCACGCCCGCCGGGATCTCCTCGCCGCTCTCCAGGACGACGCCCGTGGCGCGATCACGGGCCGGCGAGAGCCTGACCCGGCTGACGCCGGCCCCAGTGCGGATCTCCGCCCCGTGCGCGCGGGCGGCGCTCGCGATCGCCGCACTGATCGCGCCGGTCCCGCCCTTGTGCAGGCCCCAGGCGCGGAAGGCACCGTCGATCTCGCCCATGTAGTGATGGAGCAGCACGTACGCCGTGCCGGGCGAGCGGACACCCAGGAACGTGCCGATGATCCCCGACGCGGACATGGTCGCCTTGAGCGGCTCCGTCTCGAACCACTGGTCCAGGAAGTCGGCGGCGCTCATCGTCATCAGCCCGATGAAAGCGGCCTGCTGCCGTTCCGGCAGGCGCGCGAAGTCGCGCCCCAGCCCGAGCACGCCCAGCCAGTCGCGCGGATCGACGCTCGTCGGGTCGGGCGGGACCATGCCCAGGATCGGCTTGATGAAGCGCGCCATGTCGGCCATCAGCTGGCCGTACTCCTCGTACGCGTCGGCGTCCATGGCGGACCAGCGCCGGATCTCGCGCATGGTCGCGGCGTGGTCGTCGCGGCGCCACAGGAAGTCCCCGTGAAGCGGCGTGAACGTGCCGTCGAGCGGCAGGATCTCCAGGCCGTGCTTGGCCAGCTCGAGGTCGCGGATGATCTCGGGCCGCAGCAGGCTCACGACGTAGGACAGCACGCTGAACGTGTACCCGGGCACGACCTCGTCGCTCGTCGTCGCGCCGCCCAGCATGTCCCGCTTCTCGAGGACCAGCGTCCGCCAGCCCGCCCTGGCGAGATACGCGGCGGTCGTGAGGCCGTTGTGGCCGCCGCCGATGATCACGGCGTCGTAGCGCTGCGCCACGCGGGTTCCTCCTTGGTTCGGTGCTTCGGGGTCGGAGATCGTCGGGGTAGCCCTGTCAGGCGCGCTTGCGCGCCGGGTCGAAGAACGGGAGGTCCACGACGCGGGCGGCGACCGTGCCGCGCCGGGCCTCGACGGTCCATTCCATGTCCAGGCGCGTACCCGATCGCGCGTGGGCGAACGCGACCGAGCCCAGGCCCAGCATCTTCTTGAGGATCGGGCTCCAGCCGGTGCTGGTGACCCGCCCAACCTGGCGGCCGGCGGAGAAGACCGGAACCGGCGACCGGCTCACGATCGGTGGCGCGGACGGCGCCAGGCCCTGGGCCGCGGACAGCGCCTCGATATCCGGCCAGTCGATCTCGAGCCCGACAAGACGGCGCGCGGGGCCGCCGGCCGCCAGCTCGGCGACGAGCGCGCGGCGGCCGACGAAGTCATCCGATCCCAGGTCCACCAGCCGGCCCAGGCCGATCTCGTACGGCGAGTAGTTCTGGCCCGGGATGTGGGAATGGACCGCGCTCGTGTAGTCGACCTCGATGAGGATCAGGCCCGCTTCCAGGCGCACGACGTCCAGCGCGAGCATGCCGGCGGGCCTGAGTCGGTAGGGCGCGCCGGCTGCCGCGAGCGCGTCCCATGCCTCCACGGCGCGCGCGGCAGGGATCCACAGCTCGTAGCCCAGGTCGCCGGTGTAGCCGGTCCGCGACACGTCGATCGGGATGCCGGCCAGCGTCGCCGGGCGGCGCCGGAAGTAGCCCAGGTCGGCGAACGGGGTGCCCGTCGCCGCCTCCAGGACGGCTCGGCTCAGGGGTCCCTGCAGCGCGACCGCCGCGACGGATTCGCTGACGTCGCGGACATCCACGTCCAGGCCGTGGGCGTTCATCCGGAGCCACCGGATCTGCGGGTCCGCAGCCGTCCAGCGGATCACCTGCGCCCCGTCCTCGTCCTCGAGGCGGTGGATCGTGCCGTCGTCGATGACCTTGCCGTGCTCGTCGCACCACGGCGTGTAGAAGACGCGGCCCGGCACCAGCTTCGTCGCGTCGCGGACGATCAGCCGGTCCACCAGGCGCACGGCGTCCGGGCCGCGCAGCTCGTATTTGAAGAGCGGGCTGACGTCGATGAGCGCGGCCGCCTCGCGGATCGCGTTGTACTCGATGACGTGGGAGTCGTGATATGCGCTCGCGGCGAAGAAGCCGGACCACGTCCGCCATTGGAGGTGCTGGTTGAGGGCCGCTGTCCGCGGGTGGAAGGCCGTCCCGACCGTCACGTGGCCTGTTCCTCCGCTCGAAGCCTGCACGGGGCCGGAGGACCCGGCCGTGGAGGGCATTGTGCACGAACCACGCGCCGCCGGAGACGGCCAGAGCCCGTCGCCCGGGCCGCGTGCTGCGCCTCCCTCTCCCCGGCCGCAGCGCCCCCAGCGCGTCAGGCCGGCGCGTCCACGTCGTATACGAGCACCGGCACCCCCATCCGCATGAAGTCGTCCGGGTTGCGCGTCACGACGGTGGCGCCCAGCGACCACGCCACGCCGGCGATGAGCGCATCGCCCAGGGTCCGCGGGCCGCTCGCACCGCGCAGGCGGCGCGCCTCGCCGGCCCACGCGGCAGCCTCCGGGGTGGTCGACATGTACTCGACGGCCGCGATCAGGCTCGCGATCGCGCGCCGCTCGTCGTCGGTGCCCTTCGAGAACGCCTCGGCGACGACGGCATCGCAGACCAGCAGGTCGTCAGCCTCCTCGAACAGGCGTTCCAGCAGCGCGCCGGCGCCGAACCGGCCGTTCGCGTAGTCGATCAGGAGCGTCGTGTCCAGGATCCGAGGCATTCGTCCTCCGTTCGTCCCACAGCGCGTCGACCCACGGGCGATCCCAGCTCGCGCGGATCTCCTTCAGCGTCTCGAGCACCTCTTCCGGGGTGGTCCCCCAGGTCGTGGATCCCTTGAGGACGCCGAAATTCGCACGCCAGACCTTCTTCATGCGGTCGCGCTTCGCCTGCCGGAGCAGCACCTCGGCGATCCAGGCGCTGCGGCCGCGCGGGCCGGCGACCTCGTCGATGATCGCAAGGGTCTCGGCAGGCAGCGTGATGTTCGTGCGGACGAGTGGCATCGGACCCGGACCTCAGTGTGCGATACGGTGTGCATCCGTGTGTTCCGAGTCTGACACACGCGGTCGAAAACGTCCAGAGGTTCGCCTGCCTGTCGATCGGCGACCGGGGGAAGGAGGAGCTCGGACGACCTTACTGGACGACGTGCGCGAAGGCCGCCGTGTAGGCGGCCAGGGTCGGGCCGTCCATGCCGGTTCCCGTGGCCTGCCAGGCCGCGTCACCGCCCGGCGGCGCGACAACCACCATCCAGGAGCCGTTGCCGAGCGCAAGCAGCCGGGCGCCAAGACCGCCGAAGCTCGCACTCCCGGCGTCCGTCCCGGAGGGGATGCAGCCCGACTGACCGGCGCAGTAGCCGCCTTCGCGAACGTCGAGCTCGGCCCCGCCCGGACCGCGGTAGGTGATCGTCAGCTGACCGCCGCTGGAGAGCCGATACGAGCCGCTCGCGACGAACCAGCCCTCCGGAAGCACCGGGCAGTACACGTCCCAGGCTACGCTCGCGGCCAGCGCGGCGTAGAAGTCGCGATTCTCGGCGGTCCCGCTGCACGCGTCGGAGGAGCCGGGCTGGGGAGACGGGCCTGCCGACGGGGACGGCCCTTGGCTGCCCTGGGGGAACGGCGAGCCACTGGGCTCGACGCTCGGCTGCGGAGAACCGGCGCTCGCGCTCGCTGACGGGGCGACGCTCGGCTCCGCGGACGACGTCGCGGATGGC
>CAZKXK010000092.1:0-8368 GCA_964556585.1 uncultured Anaerolineaceae bacterium | reverse complement strand
GGGCGCCACCAGCCAGTGAAACCGCTCCGCCTTCGAAAGCGTGGCAAGGGGGCCGGAATCCGGGGTCCCGGCCGCGATCCGCCGGATCAGGTCCAGGTGCGCCCGAACCTCGTCGACGTCGCAGCCAGGGTCGAGCGCACGCAGGCGCGCCTCGTCGAGCTCGATGGCCGCGCCAAGGAACCGACGCGGTCGGCACAGGAGCACGATCCCGGCGTTGAGGCGCTCCCCGCGTTCGACGCGCGGGACGACGCGGATGACGGCGTAGGCGAACGGCGCACGCGCGGCCTCAGGCTGCGATTCGGGCACGCTCGGCCTCCTCCACGAACGCTCGCGGCTGCGCCAGCCGCGCCAGCAGGTAGTCGACGTAGGCCGCCCGGCTCTGGGCCGCGGACGCAAACAGGGGGTCGCCCGCCAGCCAGGCGTCCGGGACCGCGGCGGTGATCTCCTCGAGCAGGCGGGGCGTGACGAGCGGGGCCAGCCTCGCGTCGGCCTCAGGGATCGGCCCGGCGAAAGGAAGAAGCACGTGGCCGGCGATCCACGGGAATGGGCGCCGCGCCTGGGCGACCGGATCCTCCCAGCGGTGATGGGCGAAGAGGGCAGCCCCATGGTCGATGCAGTACACGCGCCCATGCCACGCCAGCAGGTTGACGTTGCGTGCCGTGCGGTCGGGGTTCGTGACCAGCGCGTCGAACCAGGCAATCGCCGCGGCCTGGGCGGGGTCCGGCCGCGGCCCGACCGACGGGGCGAACGCAAGCGCCCCGGGCAGGAAGTCGACGCCGAGGTTCGTGCCCGGCGACCGGTCCAGCAGCTCCTTGACCTCCCAGAGCGGCTCGCCCGCCCCGATCGCCGGGTCCAGCTCCACGAGCACCAGGTCGGGCACGAGCAGGCCCAGGGCCCGCCCCAGCTCGCCGGCGATCACCTCGGCCACCAGCGCCTTGGGACCCTGTCCGGCCCCCCGGAACTTCACGACGTAGAGCCCGTCGTCGTCGGCCTCGCACAGGCCCGGCAGCGAGCCGCCCTCGCGGAAGGGGGTGACATAACGGGTCGCGATCACGGTGCGGAGCATGAACGGCAGTGTACGGGCCGCGCAGGCCGTCCCACCGGGCCCGCGGCCCGGTGCCTGATCGCCGCGCCGACCCGGACCATTGGGCCATTCCGGGTCCGGGTCAGGCGAGCGCACCGTTGGGGCATGTCGATGCGCGACCGACTGCCCGGACCGCTGCGGCTGGTCTTCCAGGCCGGACCACACCCGGCGGAGGTCGATCAGCCGCCTGTTGGCGCGCCGTCGGTCCCGGTCGTCGAGCTGACGGTCTACGCAGACGACTCGGTGGCCTTCGGCCACGTGGCGCTCACGGCGCACCGGGTGACCGACCTGATGAACGAGAGCACCGAGTTCGAGTTCGTCGACACGTTCCTCCAGAGCCTCGACGACAGTCACGGGCTGGTGGTGCGGACGGTCACGGTCTCGCGGGACGAGGTCTTCGCCGTCGCGGTCGCCGGTCCACGGGGCGATCCGGCGCGCCGTACGCGGACCCGGCCGATCCCGGTCGAGCTGCGGGTCGGTCGGTACGACGTCAGCGGGAATCTCCACATCGTGCCGGGCACGGACCCGATCATCGGGTTTCGACGCCGGCCGGTCATGGTTCCGCTCACCGAAGCGACGATCGAGTTCGACTCGGCCGATGGACGGAGGATCTCCCGGTTCGGGACGATCCTGGTGAACCGGGACCGAACGAACTGGATCGGCCCCGCAACACGGTCCGACATCCGGCCCCCGGATCTCATCCCCGAGCGCGACGGGATGGGCCTCGCGAAGGACTTCACTCGCCTGAAGGCCGTCCGCCGGGCATAGAGCGGGCCGCGCCCGCCGCGCGCCCCGATCCCTCGCGACACGGAACTGCGCCGCCAGCCCGGCCGTCTCCGCCTGAGCGATTCCACCACCCGGTGGTCGGCGCGTCCCGGCCGCACGTTCGGTCCCGGCCTCCCCACGAAAGAGGCTGCACATGGCATTCCGGACCTTCCTGGCCACGCTCCTCTGCGCGTCGGCCCTCGCAGCGTGCTCCGCGACCCAGGCGGCCGAACCGCTGGGAGCAACCTGCGACCAGCTGAGCGGGACGCCGTCCGTCGAGCAGTCGGTCGTCGTCGCGGCCGGCAAGGACGTCAAGATCGAGCTCTGCTCCAACCCGACCACGGGCTTCAGCTGGGAGGATCCCCAGGTCGGTGACCCGGGCGTGATCCGGCTGGTCGACCGGGCCTACCAGGCGCCCGGGGCCGCGAGCCTCCCGGTCGTGGGCGCCGCGGGTGGCGAGGTCGTGACGCTCCATGCCCTCGCGGCGGGCACGACCACCGTCTCCCTGCGCTACAGCCAGCCCTGGTCGGGCGGAACCAAGGGCGTGTGGACGTACGGCCTGTCGGTCACCGTCGAATAGGAGACGGCCCTCCGGGGACCTGCGCCGCGTCCCACCACTCCAGGACGCGCGTGCCGGACAGGGTGAGCCACTTCGACGGCTCCCCGGCCGGCACGTCGACCTCGAACCACACCCGACCGGGGTGCCGGCGCGCCTGGAGCCAGGTGCCGTCCGGCTGCCGCTCGGCGCGGATCGCCTCGATCGCGTCAGCAATCCGCGGGTCGGGCGGCGTTCCGTCCAGGCGGGACGCCGTGCGGAAGTGGTCGGCGGCGTTCAGCACGCTGTAGAACCAGCGGAACGGGTAGGCGAACCGCGTCACCCACGGCGCGACCGGCTCGCCGGTCGACCGACGACGCATGAGCCCCCGCTCGAGCAGGTACTCCGACCCGGCGCGGCGCGCGGCGCGCGTCTCGTCGTTGCCGCCGGTCGCGACCTCGTGGGCGAGCAGGCCCTTGAGCGCGTTCAGCGTGGAGTGGAACGACGACCGGGTCGACCCCTCGACCCACTCGCAGTTCCAGCCGCCGTCGGCCATCCGGTGCTCGACGAACCACGCGGCGAGCCCCTCGACATCGGCGCCCAGCCAGACGCCGTTCGCGAGCGTCCAGGCGTTGATGCAGCAGTCGACCTCGCCGCCCCAGTACGGCAGGTTCTCGTACTCCCACCGGCTGTTCGCCGCGAGGCGCGCGGCCGTGTCCGTCAACACGGACGCGTCGAGCCCCCATTCGCGGAGCGAGTTCAACGACCACGTCGTCGCCGTCCACGGCTGGCCCGCGCCCTCGGCGGCCTCCGGCCCCCCGAAGTCGAAGCCGCGGGGGAAGAACGCGCCGCCGGCCCACTGGCCATCCGGGTCCTGCAGGGCCAGCAGGCGGGCCCCGAACCCCTCGGTCGCGACGCGTGCGCGGGTCGCTGCCCAGACGTCCTCTGGGGCGCCGAGCAGGTCCCGCTCCACCTGCCAGCGCAGCGCGGGGTCGGAGTCGAGCAGCCAGTCGGTCAGGGTGCCGTCCACGATGGAGGGAGGGTACGCGATCGGTCCGACAGGGTCTCGATATCCGGGGGATTCCCCGGGGGAGATCCGTCAGCCCTCGTGCGCCTCGACATCGACGCCGATCGGGCACGCGACGCCGGTCCCGTGGTCCGGGCAATAGCCGTTCGGGTTCTTGTCGAGCGAACGCACGAGCTGGCCTCGCTCAGCAGAAGTGACCGAGCGGGGGATGGATGTCCCGCTCGTGGTTACGCTGCTCAGTGACGTTGTCGTGATCGCGTCACTTGGTGCGCACCCTGCTCTCGAGCCTACAAAGCCAAGTCGGCGACACCGCCTGAGAACATCGGCCACCATACGCGGCATGGTGGACTGGAGAAGCGACCGCATCGGCTCCGCGCTGCGCGGCGAGAACCCAACCGTGCTATCCCGAATGCCCGCGGCCTTCGCGGTCATCGGAGACGTTCAGTGGCTCCCCGGCTACTGCGTCCTGCTGGCAGATAACCCATCGGCCGCCCGCCTCTCGGACCTGCCACCGGGGCAGCGGAGCGCGTATCTCGACAGCATGGCGAGGCTCGCGGTCGCAGTCGAGAATGCCTGCGCTGCCGCCGATCCTGCGTTCCTTCGCGTGAACATCGAGATTCTCGGCAATGCCGATGCCTTCCTGCACGCCCACATCTGGCCTCGGTATGGGTGGGAGCCGGACGACTTGGTCTGGCGGCCCGTCTGGCTTTACCCGCCGGAGAAGTGGCGAGACCCCTCGTCAGCGTCAGCGCTCGGGCCCCAGCACGACGCCTTGCGTGCCGCGATTACAGCGAACCTGAAGCGTGCAAAGGTCCTCGACCTGCCTGACGGAGCCTAGCTAGACGCGATTCCCAGCCCGATCGGGCACGCGACGCCGGTCCCGTGGTCCGGGCAATAGCCGTTCGGGTTCTTGTCGAGATACTGCTGGTGGTAGTCCTCGGCGAAGTAGAACGGTCCGGCGAGGGCGATCTCCGTCGTGATCGAGCCGAAGCCGGCCGCAGCGAGCTGCTCCTGGTACGCGGTCCGCGACGCCTCGGCCGGCGCCAGCTCGGCGGGATCCGTGACGAAGATCGCGGACCGGTACTGGGTGCCCCTGTCGTTGCCCTGGCGCATCCCCTGGGTCGGGTCGTGCGCTTCCCAGAACGCGCGCAGAAGCGACCCGAGCGAGACGCGCTCCGGGTCGTAGGCCACGCGCACCACCTCCGCGTGGCCGGTTCGGCCGCTGCAGACCTCCCCATAGGTCGGGTTCGGCGTGCTGCCGCCGGCATACCCGACCGCCGTGGTCACCACGCCGGGAATCTTCCAGAATCCCCTCTCCGCGCCCCAGAAGCAGCCCATGGCGAAGGTCACCGTGCGGGTGCCCGCCGGCCACGGGCCGTCGAGCGGGGTGCCCAGGACGGTGTGGCGCCCCGGAACGAGGATCGGCTCGGCGCGGCCGGGCAGCGCGTCGGCGGGGGAGGGGAGCTGCGAGCGGGCCGGGTCGTCGAACAGGAAGTCGAGAATGCCCATGGGGATCTCCGTGGCGGGTGCCGTCATGCTATCCCCTTGTCCCGTTGGCGCCTCGCGCCGTTACTCGCCGGGGGCGAGCCGGGCGATGCGCTCCCCGGGGAGGGCGCGGGGCAGGGCCACCCGCTCCCCGTTGACGCGGCCCGCGTCGCGGGCCCACGGCGGTCGCTCGGCCGGCGCCTCCGCCCGCGCGGCGCCGGCGTGGCGCGGGGTGCTGCGCGGATCCCCGCGACGTGCCGCCGGGCGTGCTGCTCCAGGGTGGCCTCCCGTTGCGGGGCGGGCCGGCACGGCTCGCCCGATGGACATCCGGGAAGGCGCCGCGGCGGGCGGATGCGGAGCCCCGGCAAGGGGTCCGGCGGCGTACCGGCTCGGCGCCGGGCGAGCCGGTGCCGCGCGTCCCGCCGGCCGGGCCGTGCGGGAGCCGTTACCGTGGCCGGGCTCGCCGGAGCGCAGGCGGATCGGCTCCGGGCGGATCGTGAGGTCCGGCGTGAAGCCGGGGATCTCCTGCGTCTCGACTCGCCGCCCCAGCATGCCCTCGATGTCGCGCAGGAGCTTCGCCTCGTCGACGCAGACGAGCGAGAGCGCGATCCCGTCGATCCCGGCCCGGCCGGTGCGGCCGATCCGGTGGACGTAGTCCTCGGGGACCATCGGGAGCTCGTAGTTGACGACGTGCGGGAGCGCCTCGATGTCGAGCCCCCGCGCCGCGATGTCGGTCGCGACGAGGATGTCCACGCGGCCGGCCTTGAAGTCGTTGAGGGCGCGAACGCGCTGCGGCTGGCTCTTGTTGCCGTGGATCGCGGCCGCGGCGATCCCGTCGCGGACCAGCTGCTCGGACAGCCGGCTCGCGCCGTGCTTCGTCCTGGTGAAGACCAGCGCCTGGCGGATCGCGCCCGTCCGGATCAGCCGGCTCAGGAGCTCGCGCTTGCGCTCGCGGTCGACCGGGTGGACCACCTGGCGGACGAGCTCCGCCGGCGTGTTGCGGCGGGCGACCTCCACCGTGGCGGGCCGGTCCAGGAAGCCGTCGGCAAGCCGCCGGATCTCGTCGGAGAAGGTGGCCGAGAACAGCAGGTTCTGGCGCCGCGACGGGAGCAGCGCGAGGATCTTCCGGATGTCCCGGATGAATCCCATGTCGAGCATCCGGTCCGCCTCGTCGAGGACGAGGATCTCCACCCGCGAGAGGTCGATGGTGCGCTGGCCGACGTGGTCGAGGAGCCGCCCCGGGGTGGCAACGACGATCTCCGGGCCGGCGCGCAGCGCGCGGACCTGGGGGTCGAACCCCACGCCGCCGTAGATGGTGGTGGAGCGGAACCGGTGACGGGCACCGTAGGTCCGGACGCTCTCCTCCACCTGGAGCGCCAGCTCCCGGGTCGGGACGACCACGAGCACGCGAATCGGCGCCCGGCGGTCGCCCGCCGGAGTGGTCATCCCAAGAAGCTGCAGGATCGGGAGGACGAAGGCGGCGGTCTTGCCGGTCCCTGTCTGGGCGCCCGCGAGCACGTCGCGACCGGCGAGCACGAGCGGGATGGCGGCCGCCTGGACGGGCGTGGGCTCGGTGTAGCCCTGGTCCGCGACGGCGCGGAGGAGCTCGGGCGTCAGCCCGAGTTGATCGAATGACATGCGAATGACGCTCCTGGCGAGGCCCTCCCGCGCGGTGGCGGGGCCCGGTCAGGGCGCTGGATGGATCGGGATCGCGGCTGGGAAACCGTGGCGCTGACCGGAGCGCCTATCGAACACGTACCGGGGGAGCATACCCGGAATCGCCGGAGTGCCCCGCCCACCTGCCGGCCGGCTCCCTTTGCGCACCACCAGCCCGTCCTTTCTCGGCCGGATGGCCCTGTTGTGCGAATCGACGCGACCCTAGCGTTCAGGCGATCGCCGTGCGTAATGCAGGCCAGGTGTCTCCATCGGCCTGCGGAGCGCGGCCTTTGTATGGAGGGCTCGATGACCGCCGGGCAGGTCTCTGCGCTGCAGCACTCGGAGGACCAGGACCTGATCGACCGGATCATCGTCGATCGCGTCGGCCACCCGGGCGCGCTCCTCGGCATCCTCGAGCAGCTCCAGGACCGCAACCCCCATAAGTTCCTCCCGATGGAGACGCTCGAGTACGTGGCGGCGCGCACGGGCATCCCCCAGTCGCAGGTCTACGGGGTCGCGACCTTCTTCGCGCTGTTCAACCTGGACCCGCAGGGCACCCACACCGTGGCGATCTGCCGGGGCACCGCATGCCACACCCGCGGCTCGCGACCGCTGCTCGAGCGGGTGAAGCTGCAGCTCGGTCTTCGGGAGAGCAGCGACGGCGCTGACAAGATCTCGCTCACGACGCCCGATCAGCGTTTCACGATCCGTACGGTCGCCTGCTTCGGCCAGTGCGCGCTCGCGCCCGTCGTCGAGATCGATCACGCGATCCGCGGCCACGTGAAGGAGCAGGTGCTCATTCGCGAGATCGAGGCGCTGCGCAAGGAGACCGCGCGATGAAGATCCAGGACTTCGCCGCGTTCTCCGCCACGCGCGAGGCCGGACTTGCGAAGCTGCTCCCCGGCAGGCCGCGCATCTCGGTCGGCATGGGCACCTGTGGCTCCGGGAACGGGGCCGAGGCCGTCTATCACGCGTTCAGGTCCGAGATTGACGCCCGGGGCATGGCCGTCGAGCTGGTTCCAGTCGGTTGCTTCGGCTTCTGCGCCGAGGAGCCTCTCGTCAACGTGTGGGTGCCCGGCCACCCCCTGCTGATGCTTCACCGCGTGCAGCCGAAGCACGTCGACGGGATCCTGAACGGCCTCGGCCACGCCCAGCTGCCGTCCCCCGAGATCGTGCTCTGCAAGATCGAGGAATGGGACCACCTCACCGGGCGCGTGAAGTACGGCACCGGCTACCCGGAGGTGCCGACCTGGAACGAGATCCCGTTCTTCAATGGGCAGGTGAAGATCGTCCTGCGCAACTGCGGACTGATCAACCCGGACGACATCGAGGAATACATCGCGATCGGCGGGTACCAGGCCCTGTACAAGGTCCTGATCGACCAGAACCCCGCCGGAGTAATCGAGCAGATCAAGGCAGCCAAGCTGCGCGGTCGGGGCGGCGCCGGCTATCTGACGGGCAACAAGTGGGAGTTCCTCCAGAAGGCGGCCGGGACGGAGAAGTACCTCATCTGCAACGCGGACGAAGGCGACCCCGGCGCCTACATGAACCGCAACGAGATCGAGTCCGACCCGCACAGCCTCCTCGAGGGGATGCTGATCGCGGGCTTCGTGACCGGCGCGCCCAAGGGCATCATCTACGTCCGCGCCGAGTATCCCCTCGCGGTGCTGCGCCTCGAACGCGCCATCGAGCAGGCTCGGGCCTACGGCGTCCTGGGCGACAACGTGCTCGGACGCGGGTTCAGCTTCGACATCGAGACGGTCGAGGGTGCCGGCGCCTTCGTGTGCGGCGAGGAGACCGCGCTGATCGCGTCGCT
>CAZKXK010000091.1:1917-8461 GCA_964556585.1 uncultured Anaerolineaceae bacterium | reverse complement strand
GCATCTCGCACTGGGTCATCGTGGCGTCCGAGTTGGTCGCCTTCTGGAGCGGCATGAGGTCGGTCAGCGGCTCGCGGCTGATCACCACCCCGGCCGCGTGCGTCGACGCGTTGCGGGCCACCCCTTCGAGCTGCTTCGCGAAGTCGATGATGCGACGGACCGGCGGCTCCGCCGCGTACATCTCGCCGAGCTGGGGGCTCAGCTTCAGCGCGTCCTCCAGGCGGATGCCGAGCTGGTTCGGGACCGCCTTCGCGATGCGGTCCACGTCCCCGTACCCGTGCCCCAGGACGCGGCCCACGTCCCGGATGGCCGCCCGGGCGAGCATCGTCCCGAACGTGATGATCTGGGCCACGTGGTCGGTGCCGTACTTCTGGGAGACGTAGTTGATCACCTCCTCGCGGCGGCCGTCCTCGAAGTCCACGTCGATGTCCGGCATCGTCACGCGGTCGGGGTTGAGGAAGCGCTCGAACGGGAGCCCGTAGTGGATCGGGTCCACGGGCGTGATCCCCAGCGTGTACGTGACGATCGAGCCGGGCGCGCTCCCCCGGCAGGTGGTCTGGATGCGCTGCTCGCGGGCGAACCGCACGAAGTCGGCCACGATCAGGAAGTAGCCTGCGTAGCCCATGGAGACGATGATCCCCAGCTCGTAGTCCAGGCGCGCCTGCAGCTCCGGGGTGACGCTCTCGTAGCGGCGGGCCAGGCCGGCCTCGCACTCCTTGCGAAGCCAGCTCTCGGGCGTCTCGCCGGCCGGGACCGGGAAATGCGGGATCCGCAGCTGGCCCAGGGGCAGCTCGAGGTCGACCATCTCCGCGACGCGGCGCGTGTTGCGGTACGCCTCGACCTGGTCCGGGAAGAGGGCGAGCATCTCGGCCGTCGACTTCAGGTAGAACTCGGGGGTCTCGAAGCGGAGGCGCCCGGGCGTGTCCAGGTTGCTGCCCGTCCCCACGCAGAGGAGGACGTCGTGGGCCTCCGCCTGCGCCTTGTGCACGTAGTGGAGGTCGTTCGTCACCACGAGCGGCAGTCCCGTCTCCTGCGCCAGGCGGAGCAGCTTCGGGTTCATGGCGGCCTGCTCCGGCAGCCCATGGTCCATCAGCTCCAGGTAGAAGCGGTCCTTCCCGAAGATGTCCCCATAGGTGCCGGCCAGCTGCCGCGCGAGGTCCCAGTCGTCGACCTCGAGCGCCTTCGGGATCTCGCCGCCGAGACAGGCGGACATCCCGATCAATCCCTCGCTGTATCGGGCCAGGTGCTCGTGGTCGATGCGCGGCTTGTAGTAGTACCCCTCCAGGTGCGCATCGGTCACGAGCCGGCACAGGTTGCGGTAGCCGACGAGGTTCGTCGCGAGGAGCGAGAGGTGGAAGGGCTGGGCGTCGGCCTTGCCTTCCTTGTCGCGCATCGAGCGGCGGGCGATGTAGGTCTCCACGCCGATGATCGGCTTGATCCCCTTCGCGCGCGCCGCCTGGTAGAAGGCGACCGAGCCGTACAACGCACCGTGGTCGGTCAGCGCGAGCGCGTCGAAGCCCAGCCGCTCGGCCTCGTCCACCAGGTCGCCGATCCGGCCGAGCCCGTCGAGGAGCGAGAACTCCGAGTGGACGTGGAGGTGCGTGAAGTCGTTCGGGGCAAGGGTCGTCACGGGAGGTCAATGGTAGCCCGGCGCCGGGGGCCGAGGCACCCGGCCCGGCCGAGCATGGCCGGGAGCCGAGGCACCCGGCCCGGCCGAGCATGGCGCGGGCCCTCCCGTCGAGCGCGACGACCAACCCGGCCGGAGTCGAGACTATGATCGCCCGGGCCATCGGGTCGAGCTCGGGTGCCGGTTCGAGCCGACCGTTCCGGGGAGAGCCGGGTGAAGGCAGGACCGCGGGATCTGGCTCCCAACGGACGATCTTCCCCCGCGAAAGGAGGGGACTCGGTGCGACGACGGCCGCGCCACCTGGCGGGTGCGCTCGCGTGGACCCTGGCGCGCTGCCGCGCCCGCCGCGCCCGCCGCGCGGAACGTCCCCAGATGACCGTGCCAGGGCTGGTGAGTGCCGTCGCCGGCGAGGCGTCCGACGCTGCGTCGCGGGCGGCGGGCCACGTCGGCACCGTCTATCGCGCGATCACGGATGCCACCTCGGCCGCGGCCCGCACGCGGGCCCTTCGGGCGCGCAACCGGGTGCCGCTTCCCTCCCTTTACGCGCTGCACCCCGAGGCGGCTCGCCTTCCCGTCCGGTCGCTCGGCCTCCAGGAGGTGAGCGTGGCCGGAATCACGGGCACGGCCGTCGCCGGGCCTGACCAGCGTGGCTCGGACTTCCGCCCGCTCGCCCCGTTCCGCGGTTCCGACTGGCACGCACGCTGGCTCCGCATCCGGACGGCGGTCGCGCGCATGGAACCGCTGCCGCCGGTCGACCTGCAAAAGTTCGACGGCCGCTACTGGGTGGTCGACGGCCACAACCGGATCGCGGCCGCCCTGTACGAAGGCCAGCTCACCGTCGATGCCGCGGTCCAGGAGCTGGTCCTGCCGGGGGCACCTCTCCCGTCCGAACGGCCGTCGATGGCGATGGAGATGGCGGAAGGGACGGCAATCCGAACGGCCGCGACGGGGCAGCAGGCCTCGCTGGAGCTGCGGCACGACCGCGAGGCAAGCCTGGCGCGCCCCGACATCCGCATTGAGGCGCCCGCGGCCCCCGACGGCCCGGACGGGCCCGTCGACGCGGCGGACGCGACCGCGGGCGCCGAACCGTGATCCGCCGCGTTCGCGTCGCGTGGCCGGACCCGCGGCCGTTCGCGGACGGGCGGGACACCGTCCGCATTCTCGCCGTGTCGGACGCCGTGGATCCTGCGCTCGGCTGGAGCGCCAACCGCGACGCGCTGGGGCGCATCGACCTGGTCGTCGGCTGCGGCGACCTCGAGCCCGCCGCCCTCGCCTTCGTGATCGATTCATTCTCCGCCCCGAGCATCCTGGTGCGAGGCAACCACGACACGGGCGCCGGCTGGTCGCAGGGCGTCCACCTCATTCCCGGTGTCGCGCGCTCCGGCGTGTCGACCAGCATGCGCCTGGCTGGCGGCGGGGAGATCGAGGTGCTCCCGCTGGGATGGTCGGGCACCCCCGGCGCGGTCGCCCGACGCGACGAGGGCGCCGCCTGGCGCGACGTCCTGGGCGGCCGTGCCCGCCGCGCGATCCGGGGCGGCGCGGGCCGGCCCTTCATCGTCATCAGCCACGCCCCGCCACTCGACGCGGGCGATGCCCCGGATCCGTATCACCGCGGCTTCCGCGCCTACCGCTGGCTCCTGGACCGCACTCGGCCGGTCCTCTGGCTGCACGGCCACACGCCGCTGGCAAGCGTCCCGTGGCAGGTCACCTGCGGCACGACCATGCTGGTCAACGTGACCGGAGCAGTCCTGGTCGAGCTGGTGGCATCCGTCCCGCCGCGGACCACGGAGGCATGATCCCCGCCCGCGGCACGACTGTCCCGCTGACCCACGCCGGCCGCGACCGGCCGTACCTGCTGCACGTCCCGCCGGCATGACTCACGCGGGCCTGCCGCTCGTGCTGGAGCCCCGCTCGGAGGGATGAGGCGGCGCACGAACCGAACGACCTGCCGCGGCGGACGCACCGCCTGGCGGCGCCGCTGGGATCAGCGGGTCAGCGGGCGAAGCTCCAGGCTGTGCGCTCCGCCAGCCTGCCGCGCCGGGGCACTCGCACGGGTCGCCCTTGTTCCGCCTGGCGATCGCCGAGCGGAACGACTCGCACCAGCCCGCCGTCCGGATCAACGGCCACGACAGGAGCGGGGATCCGGGCAGCCCGGTAGTCGAGGGTCCGGCGCACGATGCCCCGACGCTCGGCTTCGGCCGGCATCAGCACGATCGCCGCGCCCGTGATGGCGACCGCCTCGGCCATCCCGGACGCGATCGGCCTGGTCGTCATCCAGACTGCGACCTCCACGCCTCGTGACCGGATCTCGGTTGCCTCTGCGCCCAGGAGATCCGAACCGCGCAGGCGCGCCTCGAGCTCGGCCGCGGTGCCCGTGTCACGGAGCCCGGGGACGATCAGGTGCCACCTCCGGGTGCGCGGACCCGCCTGCCCCGGAGGCGCATGGAAGAAGAGGACCCTGGCGCGGGCGCTCGACGCGATCGTCACCGCGGCATCCCGAACGGCACGGAAGCGCGGGTCCGTGCCGTCGTCCGTCACGGCGATGACGACGCCTCCCGCGGGGACGAGCGACACGAAGTCGGAAGCGGTCAGGCGAGTTGCTGCTGCCATTGGTCTGCCTCGGTTCCGGGTGCGGTGGCTGACCTCCAGGGCCGGGTGGTCGGATCGATGAGACGAGTGTCGCCCTCGAACGTGTCGGTCTCGTTACGTGCGCGGGGCGATATTCTTCACTCGTGGACGATCTCCAGGACGACGGGTCCGCGATCGACGATCCGGCCGTGCAGGCGTTCGACGCGGCGCTTGAAGCGGCGATCGCGCGACTCCCCGACCAGTACCGCGCCCAGCTCGCCACGGTCGCGATCGTCGTGGCCGATGAGGCAACCCCGGAAGAGCTGGCGACGGTCGGCGCGGCCGGCCTGTACGGCCTCTATCGCGGCGTGCCCCGGACCGCATTCGGGGCGGACCACGCCCCCATCCCCAGTGTCATCACCCTCTATCGCGGCCCGCTCGAACGCCGCTGGCGTGGTCCAGGGGCGCTGGTCCACGGCGTCGAGGAGACGCTTCGCCACGAGCTCGCGCACCACCTCGGGATCTCCGACGCGCGCCTGGACGAGCTGCACGACGGCTGCTGAACGCACGCGTCCCTGAACGCACGCGCCCGATCCTTGCCTGGGGGGATGGGAGGCCGAACAGATGAGCACCACAGCCCGAGCACAGCACGCTGATCGACCCTCCGTCCGGCGCGGCGGCCGGGGGGCCGCTGGTGCGACCGCGGCGATTGCCGTGATCTGCGCCATCACCGTCCTCGCCGCTGCTGTCGCCGGCTGCGGTGCGTCCGGCGGTCAAGGCGCCGGTTCCGTCGCGTCCGCGGCGTCGGGCGCGTCGGCCGCCCCGCCGAGCCCTGTACCGTCGTCGTCGGCCTCCGCCCCGACATCTCCGGCCCCGGCGAGTCCCGCGACGGCCGCGGCGACCGCGACGGCCGCGAGCTACCCGCCAATCCTCATCGACACGCCGGCCCCGGGCGGCTCCCTCCCCTCGCCCGGTCGGGTGACGGGCACCGCCGACGTCTTCGAGGCGCAGCTCCGGCTCCAGCTGCTCGACGGCCGGCGAAACGTCCTGGTCGACCTGCCGGTCCTGGCGACGTGCGGGACCGGCTGCCGGGGCACCTTCGACGTGACCGTCCGCTACACGATCCCGGCCGCTGGATGGGGAACGCTGCGCGTCTTCGACCTTTCGGCGAAGGACGGGACGCCGGCCGACGTGAGTGAATACCCGGTCTGGCTCACGCCCTCGGTTTAGGCCGCCCGCGTCCCGCACTCGACGGACGCGGCGACGCCGAGCGTCCCGGCGCCCGCGGACCTCGGGCCAGGGAACCGCTACGGGAAGCGCGAGACTGCCTCCACGAGAAGGTCGATGAACCGGGGTCGGTCGATCGCCGTCCCGACCGAGACATTCGGTGGCAGGCCGCGCAGGCCATGCAGGTCCACCACGGTCCGGCCGCGCGTCAGCTCGCTCTCGGTCTCCACGTCCACGCGATACGGCACCTCCGTGACCAGGCCCGGCGCCACCAGCCGGGCGACCGCGACGGCGTCGTGGATCGGCGAGCCGTCCCAGCCGTAGCGCTCGTGGTGGAAGATCCCGAAGAAGCGGAGCAGGTCGGCGAACACGCGGCCGGTCTGCGTACCGAGCGCCTCCAGGCGCGGGATGTCGGCGTTGCGGAACAGCGCCGCGTGGGTGACCTCCAGCGGCACGAGCGCAACGGGCCGGCCGCAGTCGAGCACGATCGCGGCGGCCTCCGGGTCGGCCCAGATGTTGAACTCCGCGGAGGCGGTGAGGTTCCCCTCCCCGATCGCGCCGCCCATGATGCTGATCTCGGCGATCCGCGGGAGCAGCTCCGCGTGCGTCCGCACGAAGCGCGCGATGTTCGTCAACGGCCCGGTCGGGACGAGCGTGACGCGGTCCGGCGATCCGCGGACCAGCCGCGCCAGCAGCTCCACGGCGCCCTCGGCCACGGGCCCGACAGCCGCTTCCGGCAGGTCTGCGCCGTCGAGGCCGGACGCGCCATGGACGTGATCGGCGACGTGGCCGGCTCGCACGAGCGGGCGCGCCGCCCCGGCCGCCACCGGGACGTCGGTCCGGCCGAGGAGCGTCAGGACGCGAAGCGCGTTACGGGTGGTGTTCTCCACGCCCGAGTTGCCGGCCACGGTCGTGATCCCCAGGACCCGGAGCTCGGGGCGTGCGAGCGCGAGGAGGATGGCCAGGGCATCGTCGTGGCCGGGGTCGCAGTCGAGGATGACGGGCCGAGTGGGCACGCCCGCAGGGTATCCGCTCGGGCACCCCCGTGCGACCAGGTGAAGGCGGGTCCTGCGCGGCGTCTTCGCGCTCGCAGGCCTCCGCGCCGCGCGCTCGCAGGCCTCC
>CAZKXK010000091.1:0-1817 GCA_964556585.1 uncultured Anaerolineaceae bacterium | reverse complement strand
GCCGCGCGCTCGCAGGCCTCCTGGCCGCGCGATCGTCGCGCACGCGCCGCTTGGCGACCCTATTCTTCAACCCGGCAGATGACGCGATGCCACGCATCTTGTCCGGCCACCGGGCGCTCGGTACGATGCGTCACACAACCCGCCCGGCCGCGCCGGGCGATCGCGCCCACCGCGCCTCGCTCGAGGTTCCGTTCGCGCAAGGAGGAGTTCATGATCACTCGCACCAGCCGGCTCGGCCTGCTCGTGGCAACGCTCGCGATCGTCGCATCGGCGTGCAGCGGCTCGGCCACGCCGACGCCCGCCGCGCCATCCGCCGCGGCCCCGTCCGTTGCGCCGTCGATGGCGCCCTCCGCCGCCCCGTCCGTTGCGGCGAGCCCGTCCCCGGCCGCGTCGGCATCCGCGCTGAAGATCGGCGTCGTCACCGACATCGGCACCCTGAACGACAAGGGCTTCAACGAGTACAGCTACAAGGGGGCCGTGGATGCGGCCACGACGCTGGGCGCGGCGACCCCGCCGTCGATCGTCCCGAAGGACGCCTCCGAGTACAAGGCGGACATCCAGCAGTTCGTGGACCAGAAGTTCGACGTGATCGTCACGGTCGGCTTCAACCTGACGAACGACACGGTTGCCGCCGCCAAGGCCAACCCGACGATCCACTTCATCGGCGTGGACCAGTCCCCCATCTGCGTCGACCCGACGGGCGCGCCCGACTCGACGTTCGCCTGCAAGGGTGACGCGAAGACGCTTTTGCCGAACTACACCTCGCTCTACTTCGCCGAGGACCAGGCCGGCTACCTGGCCGGGATCGTCGCGGCCTATGCCAGCAAGGCCAACATCATCGGCGCCATCGGTGGCACCACGCTCTGCGCCTCCTGCGTCCGCTACATCCAGGGCTACGAGCTCGGCGCCAAGTCGATCAAGCCGAACATCGTCGTGAAGTCCTCCTACGTGACCCACGACTTCTCGGCCGCGGCCTTCAACGACCCGGCCGGCGGCAAGGTCTTCGCCGAGACCTTCATCAAGACCAACAAGGTCGACGTCCTGTTCCAGGTCGCCGGCAAGACCGGAAACGGCGTCCTCGAGGCCGCCTGCGAGAACAACATCTACGGCATCGGCGTCGATGTGGACCAGTGGCTGTCGCTTGGCGCGCCGGCCAATGCCTGCATCATCACCAGTGCGGAGAAGCACCTGGAGTCGGCCGTGAACCAGGCGATCATGGCGTTCGCCGGGGGCACGTTCATCGCGGGTGACCAGCTCTTCAACGCCGCCAACGACGGGATCGGGGCTTCCCCGTTCCACGACAAGGCCAGCCTGTTCGGTCCTGAAGTCCAGGCATCGCTCGACTCGGCTCTTGCGGCGATGAAGGCCGGGACCCTCCAGACCTGTCCCACCACCGGCTGCGGCGTCGCCCCCTAGGCGGCCCAACCCAGCGATCCACATTCCGGACGGGCCGGCCGCACGCGGCCCGCCCCTCCGCGTTTCTCCCCCGCCCCCCGCGGGAGCCACGCGCATGACGGAACCGACGGGCACCGAGCTCACCCCCGCGCTCGAGATGCGCGGGATCACGAAGCGCTACCCCGGCGTGGTCGCCAACGACGGGATCAGCCTGGAGGTCCGGCCAGGCGAGATCCACGCCCTGTTGGGCGAGAACGGGGCGGGCAAGACCACGCTCATGAACGTCCTGTACGGGCTGGCGCAGCCCGACGAGGGCGAGATCCTCCTCGACGGCATGCCGATCCGGATCGCCGGCCCCTCGGACGCCATCGCCCGCGGGATCAACATGGTCCACCAGCACTTCATGCTGGTCCCCGTCCTGA
>CAZKXK010000090.1:0-8521 GCA_964556585.1 uncultured Anaerolineaceae bacterium | reverse complement strand
CGCCGACCGGCATGCCGTACTCGATCTCGCGAACGGTCGGTCGACCGCTCGCCCCGCTCACGGTGACGAGCGCGGACCCGCGTGTGGTGCCACGGCCGGCTTCCCGGTACCAGGCGTCGCCGAAGCGCGCGATGAGCGCGGTCTGGGCGAGGCTCTCCACGTTCTGCACGAGCGTCGGGCGGCCCGCGACCCCGCGTTCGTGGGGTCGCGCATCGAGAAACGTTGGGCGCGCGTCGCCGGCGTTGAGGTAGTGCACGACGGCGGTGGCCTCCCCCGCGATATAGCCGACGGGCGCGGCGACGAGCTGGACGCGCACGCCGGGGTCGGGCTGGCGCTCGGCGATCGCCTGGGCCAGCACCCGGCGCGCCGCCGTGTGCTCACTTCCCACGTAGACGATGACCTCCGATGCACCGACCGCATCGGCGGCCACGGCCGCGCCGTCGAGCACGAGGTGCGGTCGGTGCTCCATCAGGACGCGGTCCTTCGCGCTCCGGGGCTCGCCCTCGGCGCCGTTGACGACGACGACCGCATCGCCGGCGGCGTGCTCGGCGACGGCCCGCCACTTGCGCCCGACGGGAAAGCCGGCGCCGCCTCGACCGAGCAGGCCGCTCGCCTCGACCACCGAGATCACGTCCCGGCGGTCAGCTCGCGGCGGCAGGGTGCCGAGCCGGGCGCGGTGTGCCTCGAGGCGTTCGGGGCCGGAAGCGGGGGGAGGTCCGGCCAGCAGGCGGGGTTCGAACGGCATCGTCATCGGAGGGCTCCGCGGCCGGTGGCCGAGGGGGCGGCGGTCGTCAGGTCGTCGAGCTGGCGCCCGGGCGCCAGGCGCGACCCTGCGGTCCGGGCCCCGGGCCGCTGGGCAACGCTCACCACGACGCGGTAGACGAGCAGGAACACGGCGGCCGCGGTCGGCACCAGATATGCCCAGGTGGCCCAGGGAGCAGCGGTGTCCGATCCCGAGGTGATCCCGTGGAGGGTCACGCCGAGGAACCCCAGGAAGGTGAGGTAGTGGATGGTTCGCCAGGCACGTTGGCCGATCTGCCTGCGGACGTAGAAGCTGCCCGTGACGATCGCCATGACGTAGAAGGCCAGCTGGCCGACCGCGACCGCGGCCGGTGCGTACGGCGATGCGAACGGGATCGCGATGGCGGCGGCGGTGAACGGGTACGTGTGGTCGCCCAGCAACAGCAGCCCGTGCAGGCCCGACAGCGCCAGGCCGACCAGGGCGAGATCCTTGTGCAGGGCGAAGCTGACCGGCCGATGGGCGATCGCGTCGAGCAGCTTCGTCGACAGCAGCAGGCCGTAGAGGACGGAACCAGCAACCGCGAAGTAGGCCAGGAAGCCGGTGGCGCGCACCCCATACCAGGCGAGCTTGCCTGGCGCGAGGGCCGCGGTCGCACCGAGGGCGCGCAACGCCTCGGGCAACGTCGCGCCGATGACGCTCCCCAGGATGGCCGCCAGGGCCAGCCAGGCAAGCGCCTGCACGGGCCGGGGCAGACCGCGATAGACGGGGCCGCGGCGGACGGGCCGCAGCCGGGCCTGCGGCACAGCGGCACCCCGGCGCTCGGGCAGCTCGATCATCGGAGGTCCCTCATGCCGCCAGCAGCGCGAGCGTCTGGGGCAGGGCCAGGGTCTCGCCTCGCTCGGTGAGGATGACGGCTCCCTGCACGCCGGCGCGCTCGAGCAGGGCCATGCCGTCCACGGAGCCGGCGATCACTGCCGTCTTGGCCAGGGCCTCGCTCCGGAGGGCGGACCCGCACACGACCGTGGCCTGTACGACGTCCGTGATTGCCGGAGCCGACGTACGCGGGTCGATGAGGTGGTGGTGCACGCGATCGCCGTGGCGCCATCGATGGACCGATGTGCCCGACGTCGCGACGCCCCACCGGACGGCCTGGCCATCGCGCGGGGCGGCCAGGTGAAGGACCGCGAGCGCGGCGCCGTCGGTGCGCGGGTCGTCGAGGGCCACAGCCCAGAGCTGCCCGGGGGCGCAGCGCACGGCGAGATCACCGTCGGCATCGATCACGGCGCTCGGCCACGCCGAGAGCAGGTCGAGGCCGCGATCGGCGAGCCAGCCCTTGGCGACGCCGCCGAGGTCGAAGCGGACCCCGGGAGCGCGGTGCACGACCGCGGTCCGCCGCAGGCCGCGCGCGATGGACCATTCTCGTGGCGCCGTACCGGCCGGGGGTCCATCGGCCAACCCCTCGGCAGCCAGGCGGGCATCGAGCAGTGCGATGTCGACCAGGCCGACGCTCTCCTGCCCCGCATCCAGCCCGGCGCACAGGACGGCCCCCAGCGTCGGGCCAACGGTCACGGCCGTGCGCGGATCGGCATTCAGGGCGGACAGCTCGGAGGTATCGAGGTGCCGGCTCAGGCGGTCGGCCCACCGGATCATCCGCGAGAGCACGCGCTCGGCATCGTGTCGGGCACGTCGTTCCTCGGACGCAGCTGCGAGGTGGACGACCAGACGGCCGCCCATGGCGGCGGTCGCCACGGATACCGGGACGATCGGGGTCGGCCGGGTGTCGCGTGGCGCGCGGGTGGCCCGAGCCTGCCGGCCGGCGGCGATCATGGCACGACCGTTCCGGACTGCGTGGTGCGCACCACCACGGGCTGCTGCGCCGGGGCCGGCACAGTAGTCACGATCGTGATCGGCTTCGGAGCCTTGGCGTCGATCACCCTGGCGCCGGGCGGGGGAGCTTGCCCGGCCGCGAGCTGGACATACTGGATCGGGCGCTGCTGCGTGACGGTGGCCTGGGAGGCGGGCGTTGCGGCCGGCGACGACGGGCTGGCAGCGGAGGGCGGCACGGCGATCGCCGTCAGGAGCATCGACAAGGCGGCCACGCCGCCGGTGCCCAGGGCGAAGCGGAGCCGGTTCGGGTTGGGTCTGGGCGGGGCTGGACGCATGCCTGTGGGACCGGGGACCGAGAGCGGCGCCATCAGTCGTTGCCGCCGCTTTCGTTGCCGCCTTCGCCATCGTTGCCCTCACCACCGGTACCGGGCACGGTGACGTGGACGACCTGCGGCGGGACCGGAGGAGCCGTCCTGGTGACATGGATGACCTGGGGCGATGGAGCCGGCCGCACGTAGACCAGCTCGGGCGAGAGGGTCCCGGTCGCCACCGCGGACGGTGGCACGCTCGCGGTCGCGACGGGCGATGCCGCGGACGCAACCCGGTTGGCCGCGAGGTAGCCGTCGACGACGAAGAAGCCACCGATGGTCACGACGACGACGAGCGCTGCGGTCACAAGGCCGAGCCGATGGATTGGCGCGTTCATCTGGGTCCCTCGTCACGGCCCGGGAGCCCGGGCGACCTGACAACCCTATGGGCGCACCGTGTGGTACCCCTTGGGCGAAGATGAGGAACCTCCCATGAACGCCTGCCCACGACGAGCGGCTGAACAGGATGGCTGCCCGGCCGACGATCGGCAGCTCCTCGACGCCCGGGTCAGCCCATCCCCACCCCGAAGAGTCGGCTGATGCCCCAGGTGAGCGCCATGGCGACACTGCCCCCGACGACATTGCGGAGGATCGGGCGGGTCTTCGGCGAACCGGAGATGACGGCGCTGACCCAGCCGGTGAAGAACAGCCCGACGAGCCCGACGATGACCGTGACCGGGATCCGAAGCCCGATCGGGGAGAGCAGCATGGAGACGAGCGGCAGCAGGAAGCCCGCGGTGAACGACACGGCGGATGCGATCGCCGCGTGCCAGGGGGTGGTCAGCTCCTCCTGGTGAACGCCGAACTCCGCGCGCAGGTGGGCGGCCAACGTGTTGTGCGCGCTGAGCTCCTCCACGACGGTCCGCGCCGTCGCGTCGGAGAGGCCCTGACCGCGGTAGAGGTCGACCAGCTCGCGGAACTCCTCCTCCGGAGTGTGCTCCAGGTCGTGGCGTTCCCTGGCGATCAGGGCCTCCTCGGCGTCGCGCTGGCTCGACACGGACACGTACTCGCCCATGGCCATCGCCGAGGCACCGGCCAGCAGGCCGGCCACCCCGGCGAGCATGATGGCGGACAGGTTGGCGGGGTCGGCCGCCGCGACACCGATGGTGATGCCCGCCCCGGACACCACGCCATCGTTGGCGCCCAGCACCGCGGCTCGCAGCCAGTTCAGCTTGGCGCCGAGGCCGCCGAACCCGACGGTCTCCTGGGGCGCCGGCTGGAGATCAGGGTTGTCTTCCTGCATCATCAACTCCGTGGTGTAGGCATGGCGGATGTGTGCTATGCAATGGGGGTGACGAACCAAGAGGCGCAGCTCACACTCCGCGCGATCGATCGGGAGCGGGTGCAGCCCGACGACTTCCTGCAGGCGTCGGACACGTTCGCCCAGCTCGCCTCACCGGTGCGGGTGCGACTGCTGTGGCTGCTGAGCGAGCAGGCCTGCGACGTGGGACACCTGGCCGCCCAGCTCGGCGTGTCGGTGGCGACCGCGAGCCACCACCTCGGCCGAATGCGGCTGGCCGGGCTGGTGTCGGCACGTTCCGAGGGACGCCGGCAGGTGTACTCCCTTGACGACCCCCACGTGGTCAGCCTGGTCACCGAGGCCGTCGACCACCATGCCGACCTGCGAAGTCGGGGCCGCTGAGCCCGGTCGGGGAGAGCGACGAGAGCAGGGCGCGGACTGGTGGCCATCGGATGCCTGGTCCCCCGGATGCTCAAACACTTGTAGATATCTACGAACGCTGTTCCATCATAGGGCGTCTGCCTGTTACGGGTCACGCGTCCCGCACGGCCGGCGAACAGGCCGGCCACGCGGGCCGGGCGTCGCAGCAGCCCGCCTGAGACGGCCGAGAAGACCCCGAGGTCCTACCGCAGAGGAGAACCGCTCCCCGCCGTCCGACGTACCTCGTGGATCGGCCCGGCTACGCCGCGGACACCAAGGCGGGGGATACGACGACTGATCGGCTCGCTACAGGGCCAGTGGCACGACACCCGCCGCTGCCGTCGCCGGGATCGCCTGGAACGTCAGGTAGCGGCCGGTCCACGGTGTCACGGCGAACGGGAAGCGGTACGGCAGCAGGAAGCGTCGCAAGGCGGCGTACGAGATGCTGGTGTCCGGCGGCGAGTCGTACCCGTTGATGCTCTGCCGGCCGTAGAGCGGACCGACGATCCGGACGCTGACCACCTGGAAGGCCGTCGTGCGGGCCGGATCGGCGGTCGCCGTGAAACCGGTCAGCACCCAGGCGTGACGTCCGGCGGCAACGATCAGGGCCACCGGCTTGCCGGTCAGGCGAAGCTGGGTGACGGCCGAGCGAACCGCGGCGTCGAACGTCGGGCTCGCCACGAGCGCGTAGCCGGGACTCACGAAATGCCGAAGACCGGCAAGGAAGCCCTGCGGATCGACGCCCCGGTGGTCGGCCAGCTGGTACCTGTTGCCGGCCCGCATGTAGTCGAAGAACTGCTGCTGGTGGGCGCTGCTGTGGTCGGCTCCGGCGAGCAGGATGTTCCGCATGATCTGCACGCTGGCCGCGGTGCACCACGTCCAGGTGGCCTGCTTGGAGTAGACGCCGGGACGATAGACGTCGAACGTCTCCGAGCCCCCGTGCGGCGAGGTGCCGGCGACCGCGACGGGCGCGAAAGCGAACGTCGCCAGGAACAGGAGGGCGACGCCGACGATCGGAGGTCGCCATGCACGGCCAGCCGGGACGACCGTCCGAACGGCGTTGCCGCGCCGGGTCGAGCGCGCCATGGGCATCATCGACGGTCGCTGGCCAGGCCCGCCCGGTCACCTGGCCGACGGGTGCTCCACGTCTGTCCCGGGCATGTCATCGGGAAGCCACCCGCCCACCGCTTGCCCATCAGAACGCCAGGCCGGCCGGCAGCGGCTGGTGGCCATCCGGGACGTTGAGGTGGTTCAGTCCGCGCCCTGGTCGGTCGGTCGTCCCGTATTGCCAGACGATCCTGTTCGTCGCCGGGTCCACGATCACGATCCGGTGCCGGAAGTCGTCGTTGATCGAGATGGTCCCGTCAGGAAGCGGCGTCGCCAGGCTGGGGTAGTCCAGCCGGCCCGCCCCGCTGGTCGGCCCGTAACGCCAGAGCAGCTTCCCGGTGGGGCTGACCTTGACCACCGCGCCGGGATTGTTGTAGTCGGCCACGATCACGTTTCCGGCGCTGTCCAGCTGGGCGTCGGACGGGTAGTGGACCGGGACGTGGATGTCGAACACGACATGGCCGTCGGCTGCCAGCCGCACTACCCGCGAGCCGGTGATCTCGGTGATGAGGATCCCACCGTCCGGGAGCGGCGTGTCCCCGTTCGGCCGGCCGTACGTCGCGGGTGCGGCGGGCGTGCACACGCCGGTCTTGCCCCACTGGTGGACGATCCGCTTCTGCGGGCTGATCTCGAGCACCCGGCAGTTCTCGATGTCGGCCACGACGATGTTCCCGTTCGCGAGCGGATAGGCGTCGTCCGGCGTGTGGAGGAACCCGGTTCCCGAACCGGCCCGGTTGTAGTGGCCGTACTGCCAGGTGATCCGGCCAGTCGCGATGTCGATCCGATCGATCACCTCGTGGGTCTCGTCGTTGGCGACGATCGAGAGGCCGTCAGGGCTGAGGAACGCGTCGTCGGCCGCGAACGATTGGCTGGCCGGCACCGCCCCGACAGCGGTCGGGAAGCGCCACCAGACCTTCCCCGCCCGGTCGACCACGAGCAGCCTGGCGTTGCCACGGTCGGCGATGAGAAACCCGCCCGGGAACGCCCCCGCGCCGGGTGCTGCCGGCGCAGTCGACGCGCGCGCGGATGCCGACCCGGCCGGCGATCCTCCAAGAGGCGTTGCAGATCCGTTGCCCACGGCGCCCGGAAGGTTCGCGTCCGCTTGGGCCGAGGGTACGGCCGGGCCCGGCGTCGTCGCCGATCCCTGTCCGCATGCGGCGACCAAGAGCAGGATCGCGCCGGCCGCTGGAAGGACGGTGCGCCACGGACGGCGCGACATGAGGCCGAAGTCGTTCATGCCCCGGAACGCTACGCGCCGTACCCGACCAGTGGTGCGTTCGTGGCCGAACCTTCATCTCGTTCGCACAGCGGCGCAACACGGCCGAGCAGCCGGACGACCAGCCGAAGGCGCCCTGCCGCGCATGACAGGAGAGCGGGCTCCGGGCCCCCTCGGGAGGCCGGGCCCGCTCTCGCGGCTACGTGCGAGGCTGGCAGCCTACGGCTGTCGGACCCGGCTGGTGGTCGACCAGAAGGTGTTCCGGGTGGCAGCGCCAGGGGCGCTCACGATGTGCCCCAGCCAGATGCCGTACCAGCTGCCATAGATCGTGTTGCCGGAGATGGTGACCGTTATCGGGGTTGCGGCGGACCAGGCAAGGATGCCGGTCGTCTTCAGGTCGGCCTTCGGGCTGACGTCCGGGTCACCGGCCAGGTTGTTCGGGCCGATGATGTTGTCGAGGATCTTGTTGCCGCCCACATAGGCGCCGGGCGCGTGGCCATGCAGGGCCACCCCGGCCAGGCCGTTGCCGGTGATGGCATTACCCTCGACGACGTTGTTGTAGGAGGCGGCACCGGGGAACGGCGCGAACATGCCGATGCCGGCACCCTGGCCCTTGATCCCGTTGTTCATCACGATGTTGTTGCGCACGGTGTTGTCATACACGCCACCGAATGCCGGCATGAGCTTGCCGGTCGCGGGGTCCCGGCCCAGGCTGTGCGAGGGGAGCGTGATCCCGCAGTCATAGGCGTTGTCGGTGACGATGTTGCCCGCGATGAGGTTGCCGTGAGTCGGCCCGAACTCGTCAGTCAGCAGGATCCCGCCGGCGTTGTCGGTCACGGTGTTGAACGTGACGCTCGAGTTCGCCACGCTCCAGAGGTGGATACCCTCGCCGCAGTCGCCGGGGATGTTGCCGGATTCCTGGCACTCGGGGTACGCCGTCGTCGCGACATTGGCCGGCAGACCGCCCTGATCGTTGTTCATGACAACGTTGTGCGTGATGGTCACCCGGCTGATCGGCACGCCCGTGTACAGCTGGGTGCCCCCGACCAGGGGACCCTTCACGGGGGTCGGCTGCTGGGCGAGGATGCCCTCGCCGGTGGCGTTCTCGACCGTGAAGCCCGAGACCGTGACGTTCGACGCCGTGATCTTCACGCCGTTATCGAGCCCGGTCGCGTCGATCGTGGCTCCCTGGCCGCTGAGCGTCAGCGCCTTCGCGACGGCAACGGTCTCCTTGTAGGTCCCGGCGCACACGACGACCGTGTCGCCCGCCGTCGCCGCGGTGACCGCGGCGGCGATGGTGCTGTAGGCAGCCGCGGCGCACGAGGTTCCGGCACCGCCGGCCATCCCGGTCGGTGAGACGTACCGCGTCATGCTGGTCGCCGCCACCGCGGACGCGCCGAGAAGCAACCCGGCCAACAACGCAGCGGACCCGCCCAACGAGCCGGCAAGGCGCAGGAATGAACGCGATCGCACGATTGACCCCCCTTGGTCGCGGGCGACAAGCGCCGCCGGCGCACCACCATTCGTGGCGGGTCGGGCTCACCATTGGCTCGGCGCGGTCCAGGTGACCGTGCGGGGACGCGCGCGTCAGGGCCTCCGTC
>CAZKXK010000089.1:0-8643 GCA_964556585.1 uncultured Anaerolineaceae bacterium | reverse complement strand
CCTGTGACCGATCCGGCGCGGACCGACTCGCGACTGCTGCGGCTCGCCGACGGGGACAACGTGCTGATCGTCCGACAACCGATCCCGGGCGGCTCCGAGTACATGGTCGACGGCGTCGCGGCGACTACGCCCGCGGACCTGCCGATCGGGTTCAAGGTGGCCGGCACCGACTTCCAGCCCGACGACGTGGCAATCCGGCTGGGCATGCCCATCGGTCGGGCCACCGCACCGATCCGACAGGGGGAGTTGCTCCACACCCACAACCTCGCCAGCCTGTACATGCGGACCCACGGACGAGGTGAGGCATGAGCTCGATCGTCGGCTACCTCCGCCCGGACGGTCGTACGGGCATCCGGAACGTCGTCGCGGTCGTCTACACGGTCGAGTGCGCCCGCCACGTGGCGACGCGGATGGCCGCGGGCCTGGAGGACGACGTCCACGTCATCGGGTTCGGCGGCTGCTACCCGAACGACTACGCCGCGATGATGCTCGGGGAGTTGGCCACTCACCCCAACGTCGGCGCCGTGCTGATCGTGTCGCTGGGATGCGAGGGCTTCGACCGGGCCGCCCTGGAGCGCAGGGTCGAAGCATCCGGTCGGCCGGTCCGGACGCTTGTCATCCAGGGTTCCGGTGGCACCCGGGCCACGATTCAGGCCGGGCGCGACTGGGTCGCCGAGGCTCGACGGACCATCGCGGGCGTGCCCCGCGTCCCGATGGCCCTGAGCGACCTGGTCGTGGGCACGATCTGCGGCGGGTCCGACAGCACCAGCGGGATCACCGCGAACCCGGCGGTCGGACTCGCGTTCGACGCGCTGGTCGAGGCCGGGTCCGTGGCGATCTTCGAGGAGACCGGTGAGCTGATCGGCTGCGAGTACGTGATGGGCGATCGGGCGGTTACGGCGGAGCTGGGCGCCGAGCTCGTGGCCGCCGTCCAGAAGGCGGAGGCCTACTACGAGGTGCTCGGGCATGCGAGCTTCGCGGCCGGAAACGCCGAGGGCGGCCTCACGACGATCGAGGAGAAGTCGCTCGGTGCCTACGCCAAGAGCGGCAGTGCCCCGATCAGCGGTCTGCTGAAGCCCGGTGACCACGCCCCGCGCGGGGGTCTCTACCTGCTCGACGTCATCCCCGACGGCGAGGTCCGCTGGGGGTTTCCGAACATCAACGACAATGCCGAGGCTGCCGAGCTCATGGCGTGCGGCGCCCACATGATCCTGTTCACGACCGGCCGGGGCTCGGTGGTTGGCTCCGCGATCGCGCCGATCATCAAGGTCTGCGCCAACCCCACGACCTACCGGAACATGCCGGACGACATGGACATTGACGCGGGCCGGATCCTGGAGGGCAAGGCGACGCTGCCGGAGGTCGGCGCCGAGATCCTCGCCCTCGTTGCCGAGGTCGCCGCCGGACGGCCGACCGCGAGCGAGGAGATGGGCCACCAGGAGTTCGTGCTGACCTACAAGTCCTTCGAGCCGATCGGGCCGGCGTGCATGCCGGTGGTCGGCGTCTCGCACCTCGCGCAGCCCACCTCCTGGAAGGTCCCCGCGGGTTGAGCGCCGTGGGCGAGGCACCCGACCGGCCTGTCGGGCCGGTTCCTCCCCTCGGGGGGGTACTCGTCATCGACTTCAGCCAGTTCCTTGCCGGCCCGGTGGCGGCCCTTCGCCTCGCGGACCTCGGGGCAAGGGTGATCAAGGTCGAGCGGCCCAAGATCGGCGACATTGGGCGCGCCCTCGCCTTCGGCGGAATCGAGCTGGACGGCGAGACGCTCTCGTTCCAGATCATGAACCGCGGCAAGGAGAGCTACGCGGCGGACCTCAAGGACGGGTCCGCGCTGTCGGCCGTGAAAGCGCTGGTCGCGCAGGCCGACGTCCTGATCGAGAACTTCCGGCCCGGCGTGATGGAGCGGCTCGGCCTCGACTACGCGTCGGTCCAGACACTCAACCCACGCCTTGTCTACGGCAGCGTGACCGGGTACGGCGGCGAGGGCCCGTGGCGCACGCTGCCCGGGCAGGACCTCCTCGCCCAGTCGATGTCCGGCCTTCCCTGGCTGAGCGGCAGTCGCGCCGAGGGACCGATCCCGGTCGGCCTCTCGATCGCAGACATGCTCGCCTCGTGCCACCTCGCCGAAGGGATCACGGCTCTCCTGTTTCGGCGCGAGCGCACTGGCCTGGGCGGGCTCGTCGAGACGAGTCTCATGGAGGGAATGCTGGACCTCCAGTTCGAGCTGCTCAGCGCGCACCTCAACGACCCATCGGTCGTCGTCAGACGCGGCGGCCCCCACGGCGCCAACGCCTTCCTGTCGGCCCCCTACGGGGTGTACCCGACAAGCGACGGGTACCTCGCCATCGCGATGAACCCCGTGCCCCGCATCGGGGAGTTGATCGGCCTCCGCGAGCTGGAGTCGTACACGGACCCGCAGACCTGGTGGACCGAGCAGGAGCGGATCGAGGAGCTGCTCGCGGAGCACCTCGCTCGCGAGAGCACCCAGCACTGGCTGGACATCCTTCGGCCGGCCGATGTGTGGTGCGCGCCGGTGCTCACGCTGCCGGAGCTGGTGGCGCACGACGGATTCCGGGCGCTGCGGATGACCCAGGTGGTCACCCGACCGGCGCTCTCCGGCGACGACGCGGCGCGCCTCGCCACCACGCGCAGCCCGATCCGGATCGATGGGTCGGAGCTCACCAACAGCCGGGGGGCGCCGCGGCTCGGCGAGGACACCGCCAGCCTCGACATGGAGTTCCATCTCGTCAACTGGAACCCGGAGGGGCACCCAGCATGACCGGGACGGCCATCGCGGGCACCCTGCGCGGCATGACCTGGGACCATCCCCGCGGCCTCGCCAGCGTCCGAGGTGCGGCCGACGAGTGGGCGCGACTCCCCGGTGGGCGGCCGGTCGAGTGGGAGGCTCGGTCGCTGCAGGGCTTCGCGGACGAGCCGCTCGAGGTGCTGGTCCATACCTACGACCTGCTGGTCATCGACCATCCCCACATTCCGCATGCGGCGGCGCAGGGACTCCTCGTGGCCCTCGACCAGGTCGGCCGCGACGACGAGCTGGGCGCCCTGTCCAGGCAGTCCGTCGGACGGTCACATGCGAGCTATGAGCACGCCGGCCACCAGTACGCACTCGCGATCGACGCGGCGGCGCAGGTCGCCGTCCACCGGCCCGACCTGCTCCCGTCGCCCCCGGCCGCGTGGGACGAGGTGCTCGAGCTGGCCCGGACGGGCCGCGTCCTGTGGCCCGCGAAGCCGGTCGATGCAATCTCCAGCTTTCTCACCCTGGCCGCGAACCGCGGTGCGGCGATCGCGACGTACGGCTTCGTCGAACGCGAGGTCGGGCTGGCGATTCTCGATCAACTCCACCGGCTGGCCGAGCTCGTCCCGGCGGGCTGCCTGGACCAGAACCCCATCCAGACGGCCGAGTGCCTCGCCGACGATGACCGCTGGTGGTACGCCCCGCTCGCCTTCGGGTACACGAACTACTCCCGCACCAGGTTCAGGCGCCGGCGCCTCGCCTACGTGGACATGCCGAAGGGTCCGGGGGGCATCGCCGGCTCGTGCCTCGGCGGCGCTGGCATCGCGGTGTCCGCGTTCTCGCCCGCCCGCGAAGCGGCGCTTGACCATGCATTCTGGCTCGCCAGCGCGGCCACGCAGCGGGGGATCTATTACACCTCGGGCGGCCAGCCGGCGAACCTTGCGGCCTGGGACGACGCCGCGCTCAACGACGACTGCCTCGGCTTCTTCCGCAACACCCGACGCACGCTCGACAAAGCGTGGCTGCGGCCGCGGTTCGATGGCTGGCTCGATGTCCAGGATGCCGTCGGCACCCTGGTGAACCGGGCTCTGCGGGGCGAGATCAACGACGACGCCTGCCTCCGCCTGTCGGATGATGCGGTCGCCAGAGCACGCGACGTGGAGGGACGCCGATGAGGGTCGCCGAGGCCTGCTTCGAGGACTACGAGATCGGCTCGGCCCGGGTCACGACCGGCCGGACCATCACCGAGGCCGACATCGTCATCCATGCCGGGCAGACCGGTGACCTGTTCCCCCACCACATGGATGCGGAATGGTGCGCTACCCAGCCGTTCGGTCGGCGAGTCGCCCACGGGACGCTCGTGATGTCCATCGCGGTCGGCATGACGGCGGGGGACATCAACCCCCGCGCTACCAGCTACGGCTACGACCGGGTCCGGTTCGTCCGGCCCGTGTTCATCGGCGACACCATCACGGTCCACGCGGAGGTCACGGGCAAGAGCGACAACCGACGACGGCCGGAGGAGCTCGGCCAGGTCGAGGAGACCGTCACCGCCACCAACCAGGACGGGACGGTCGTGCTCTCGCTCGTCCACCTGTACGTCGTCGAGAAGCGCCGGGAGGCCCCGCCGCAGGCCTGACCGCGACACCCGGTCTCAGGTCGTCGGACCCACCGCCGTGCCGCTCTCGATCGAGGCGTGGACGTGCTCGATCAGCCGGATGCGGAGTTCCAGCGTGTCGGTCAGGCCGGACCCTTGATCGCGGTACCAGTGTCCATCGACGCGTAGATCCGCTCGATCTGGCGCAGCGTGCCCAGGTTGTCGCGGCCGCTGGAGCGAGGTGTCGAACCGATCGCGATTGCGCGCAGGACCGACGCCATCGGGCCGAGAAACGCGTCCGGCACCCAGCGCGAGGCGACGGGGTACGGCACCCAGCCGTCGGTGGGCAGCACGCTGCTGTTGACCTCGAGCGTGTCCGGCCGCCCGCTGGGGTAGTCGTAAAGCAACCCAAGGGTGCCCCGGATCGCGCCGGCGGAGCCATCGATCCGGAACGCCGCGAGGTTGTCGCCCTGGCCGTTCTCGTGGTTGGCGTGGACCACGGACACGGCTCCGGACGGGTATGCACACGTCGTGATGGTGCGCGTCTCGCCGACCGGTGCCTGACCCGGTGTCCGACCGCCGGTGCTGAACACCAGCGAGGGTTCCCCCAGAAACCAGCGGACGACATCGTGGTAGTGGATGGAGTGGACCATGACCTCCAGCCGCGGAACGTCGAGCATCCACGGCCACGCCGACCACTCCGTCCAGATGTTGACGGTGATCGACATGGCCGTGACATCGCCGATCCAGCCCAGCTCCACCATCCGGTGAGCCGCCGCCATGCCCTCGTCGTAGCGCAGCTGCTGGTTGACCACCAGGACGAGTCCGCGCGACTCGGCGAGGTCCACCAGCGCCTGGCCCGTGGCGGGGTCGGGCGCGAACGGCTTCTGGGCCAGCACGTGACGACCGGTCTCGAGCACGCGCCTGACGATCTCCGGCTGGGCGGCCGCGGTCACGGCAACGTCGACGACCTCGACGCGCCCGTCTGCCAGCACGTCCTCGAGTGTTTCGTAGACGCGGGGGACCCCGTGGCGCCGAGCCACCTCGGTTGCACGCCCCGGGTGATGGTCGTGGATGCCGGCAACCTCGAGACCCGCAGCTCGGTAGGCGGGCAGGTGCGCAACGTCGACGATCGCGCCCGCACCCACGATCGCGATAGGGCGGCGGTAGGCGTCCGGGACCTCGATCCGGCAGGCTTCGGCGATAGGATCGAACCGCGAGATCACGATGCCGGCCCCCCAAGCCGGTCGGCCGGGATCCGGTAGAACTCGGCGGCCGTTCCGCCCACGATCGCTGCCCGATCGTCGGCCGGCAGCTCATCGAACAGGCGCCCCAGCTCCTCCCAGACCCGCACGTACCCGCCGGAGAGCACCGAGATCGGCCAGTCGCCGCCGAACATCAGGCGGTCCGCACCGAACAGCTCCAGCGCCAGCTCCAGGTAGGGCCGGACGTCGTCCGCCGTCCACGCCGCCAGGTCGCCCGTGGCCGGGTACAGGCCCGACACCTTCGCGTAGACGCGGGGATTCTCGGCGGCACGCGCGATCAGGCTCCGCCAAGGCTCGTCGCCACCGGCCTTGATGGGCGGCTTGGACAGGTGGTCGATGACCATCCGCAGGTCGGGGTGGCGGTCCGACAGGGTCGGGACGTGCTGGAGGTGGCGCGGCAGAACGGACACCACATCGAACGGGACATCGTGGGCGGCGAGGATGCCGAGGGACTCGAGCACCTCGGGCCGGAGCAGCCAGTCGTGGTCTGGCCTGGTGTGGATCAGGTTTCGAATGCCGACGAACGCCGGGTTCGCCCGCAGGGCGGGCAGCCGCTCCGCAACCGCGGCCGGATCGTCAAGCGGCACCCACCCGACCACGGCCGCGATCTCGGGGTGGCTCGCTGCAACCTCGAACATGTAGTCCGTGTCCGCCGCGTTGTCCGCCGACTGAACCAGGACCGTGCGCTCCACGCCCGTCGCCGCGAGCAAGGGCTCCAGCTCCGGGAACTCGATCGCACGGTTGATGGGGCCGAGGTCCGGGCCCAACCAGTCGTAGGAGACTCGGTCCGGGTTCCAGAAGTGCTGGTGTGCGTCGATGACGGCCATGCCCTCCCCCTCCGTCCGAAGAAACGTGTGCTCACGGTGGGCAGGTCGGACGACGATGTCAACGGCCTGTCTCATCCGAGATAGGCGATCGTCTGGGGTCCGACCGGCAGGATCGCGGCACGGGCACCGGGGCCCGCGTCGGCCAGGGCGTCGCGGAGGGCGGCCTCGACGTCGTCGACGGGCTCGAGCCACGCCCGCCGAAGGTCGTCGGGGCCAACCCCCGGCGTGTGCGCGAGGACCCGCGCTCGCGACTGGATCTCGGCCTGGACCTGGACCTGCCACTGGTCACGCTCGGCAATCTCGCCCCGGGACAGGGCAGCCAGGAATGCGCCGGGGCCCGTGAACCTGGCGAGCAGCTCCGCGTACCTCCCGTGGGCCGGCAGCCCATCCTCGCAGGCGGCCGCGAGGATGATCGTGCCTCCCTCCCGCACGATCCCGGCCGCGGCCTTGAGTCCCTTGACGCACTGGTACAGGTTCTGGTCAAGCGGGTATCCGCTGTTCGTGGTCACGACGACGTCGTACGGCTCGGGAACGCGAACCATCGCCGTCCTCCGAACGTGGGCGGTGGCCGCCCGGTGCTCCGCATCGAGCTGTCCGGAGAAGACGGCCGCGATCCGATTCTCGTCGTCGAGCGCGACGTCAAGGGCGAACGTGACCTCGGCCCGCTCGGCGATGGCCCGGATGGGATCGTGGACGGGGTTCCCCTCCAGGACACCCCAGCTCGCCAGCGGACTGGCGATTCGCGCGGCCGAATGGAGCTCGCGGATCGTGTCGAGCGCGGCCAGACCCGGGGCGACCATCTTGGGACCGCCGGAGAAGCCCGCGAAGAAATGCGGCTCCACGAATCCGAGCGTGACGCGAACGTCCGCCTCGAGAAACCGGCGGTCGAGGCGCGCCGGGACGTCAGAGCCGGGCACCACACCGAGCGACCGGTGCGCCTCGCCATCATCGGCGTCGTGCTGGATGACCTCGCAGGCGACCAGTGCGTCTCGCCCGAGCAACGTCTCCAACTCATCCGTGGTGCACGCGCGGTGGCTGCCCGTTGCGACGAGGAGACGGATCGTGCGACCCGGGAGGAGGTCGATGAGCACCGGGAGCACCGTCCGGGCGGGGAACGGCCGCGTCACATCACAGACGCTGACCGCAACGGTGCAGCCACGGGGCGCCAGCTCGGGCAACGGCTGCCCCCACAGGGGTGAGACGAACGCCACGCGCAGCGCCCGTTCCGGATCCGCAAGCGACGCGCGGGGCCGCGGTGCCAGAACGTCGACTCCGCCCGGCACGGCGACCTCCAGGCCCGTGCGGCCGAAGGCCAGCCGGACGCGTCCACCGGTCATCGGGCAGCCGTCGGTTGCGTTGTGACCGGGTTGACCCGGGCCTGCACCGCCGAGCGCCCAGCGAGGGCCTGCAACGCCCTGGTCGCGTACCGGCGATCTCCTCTGGGAGCGCTATCAGACGAGCGCTGGTCATGGGTACGTGCCATACGCCTCATCCATCTGTCATCCTGTGTCACCGGCGCGCCTCGCGCGATGCCGCCGCATCTCGTGCGCAGGGCGCCCGCAATACGAGGTCAGAGTTCATCCCGATCTCCTGCTCGCGGTGCGAAAAAACGATATACCACTCGCCGGGCGATGATACGCTTATCGTGCTGCTGGGCGGCCGGCGCATCCTCGGCGAAGGTACCAGCAGGCCATGACCGGGCCGTCGGCGTCCAGGAGGGCGACAGGAGTGATCGGAGCCGCTGCGGACCGCAACGTCCTGCGGGAGCTTGGAAGCCGCGTCGCGGAGATCGCGGCGCTTCCCGTCCAGCAGGAGACCATCGCCTCCTGGAAGGCCCTGAACGGCCTGCGTCCAGCTCGCCCGATGGTTGCCATCGACCAGCTCCCGTGGCATGAACTGTCCAGCGACCCGGCGCTCGTCAACCAGTGCATCGACCCGTTCAACCGGGGGCTCGAGATCGACCTCCGCCGAACGCTTTACCGCTGGGAGCACATGCGGGCGGACATGGTGGTCGAGCCCGTGCTGCTCATTCCGAAGGTCCTCCGAATCGATGGATTCGGAATCGAGATGCGCGAAGAGACGGCAGCGGTGGACGCCGCCAACGACGTCGTCTCGCATCACTTCTTCGACCAGCTCGCGACCGAAGAAGAGGTCGAGAAGATCCGAACCCCGAAGGTCTGGCTCGATGCCGAGAAGACAGCCCAG
>CAZKXK010000088.1:2757-8794 GCA_964556585.1 uncultured Anaerolineaceae bacterium | reverse complement strand
GCGCCGGCGTGGCGCGCGTGGCGCCGCATACCCGCCCTCCGGTCTCCGCCGGCCGGGGGCCGATAGCACGAACCAGGCGCCTGAGCGGGAGGACCACGGCGGCCCGCTCGGGGCAGGCGGCCGGGATTCCGCGAAGATGACGCGCACACTGTCGATCCGGGCCGGCGCCGTTCGTCGTGGCACCAGAAGACCCCGCGGTCGTCGCGAGTGGCAGGACCTGTCCGCGCCGTTTCCTGCCCGGCCGAGAAGGAGATCCCGATGCGCTACATGCTCCTCATCTACGGGCCCGAGATGGCGTCATCTGAAGGCGCCCCCATGCCGGACATGGAACCGTGGAACGCGTACACGCAGTGGATGATCGACACCGGCATCTACCGGGCGGGCGACCCGCTGGCCCCATCGACGGACGCGACAACGGTGCGTGTCCAGGATGGCCGGCGTCTGACCACGGATGGACCATTCGCGGAGACCAAGGAGGTCCTGGGCGGGTACTACATCGTCGACTGCCCCGACCTCGACTCCGCGCTCGAGGCGGCCGCCCGTTGCCCCGGCGCGGCGTACGGCTCGATCGAGGTCCGCCCGCTCGTCGACATGGACATGCCGGATATCGGTTCCGGCGGGGTCGCCGGCTGAGCCCCGACGCCGTTCGCGAGCAGGTCGAGCGGGCGTTCCGCGAGGAATCCGGGCGGGTCCTGGCGTCGCTGATCCGGGCCGTGGGGGACTTCGACCTCGCCGAGGAGGCGCTTTCCGACGCCTTCGTCGCGGCGCTCGAGACATGGCCGCGGGACGGGGTTCCGCGCAACCCCGGGGCCTGGATCACGACCGCGGCCCGCAACCGCGCGCTCGACCGGATTCGCCGCGCGCGCCGCCAGGAGCTCAAGCTCGCCGAGCTCGAACGCGCGCTCGTCGAGGGCGGCGGGAGGGAGGACCAGGTGCGTCATGGCAGCGACAGCCGACTCGCCGATGACCGGCTCCGCCTCGTCTTCACGTGCTGCCACCCGGCGCTCGCGATGGATGCGCGGGTCGCGCTCACGCTGCGGACGCTCGGCGGCCTGACAACTCCGGAGATCGCGCGGGCGTTCCTTGTCCCGGAGGCCACGCTTGCCCAGCGGTTGGTCCGCGCGAAGAAGAAGATCCGCGAGGCCGGGATCCCCTACCGCGTCCCGCCCGACGAGCTGCTGCCCGAGCGACTCGACGGCGTGCTGGCGGTCCTGTACCTGGTCTTCAACGAGGGGTACAGCGCGACCGGCGGAGACGTGCTCGTGCGACGCGAGCTGTGCGCGGAAGCGATCCGGCTGGCACGCCTGGTCGCGGAGCTCATGCCGGAGCAGCCCGAGTGTGCCGGCCTCCTTGCGCTCCTGCTCCTCCAGGACTCGAGGCGCGATGCCCGCGTCGGCCCGGATGGCTCACTGGTCCTGCTCGAGGCCCAGGACAGGGAGCGCTGGGATCGCGCCGAGGTCGTCGAGGGGCTGGCGCTCGTCGACGCGGCTCTCTCGGCAGCCGTCGGGCGCGGGACTCGGTCGGGTCCGTACGTGCTCCAGGCGGCGATCGCCGCCGGGCACGCGCGAGCCCCGCGGCCCGAGGATACCGACTGGCCGGCGATCGCCCACCTCTACGACGCGCTGGTCGCAGAGGTGCCCACCCCGGTTGTCGAGCTCAACCGCGCCGTCGCGGTCGCGATGGCGGACGGACCCGGGGCCGGCCTCGCGCTCGTCGAGGTCCTCGGTGCGCAAGGGGCGCTGGACGGATATCACCTGTTCCATGCCACGCGCGCCGACCTCCTGCGCCGGCTGGGTCGGCGCGCGGACGCGGCCCGCGCCTACGAGCGCGCGCTCGGCCTGGCGACGAACCGGGCGGAGCGCGCCTTCCTGGCCCGGCGCCTGGCCGAGGCGCGCGCCGACGGCTGATGCGGCGCCGCGATCCGCGAACGGCGGCACGTCGAAACGGCAGCGCCGGATCCCATCGGGGAGGCCGAAGGACCTGGCCGCGGCGGCCCCGATCACGCCCGGTGGGGTCAGCAGGCGAACGAGCCGCTCACGATCGTGCCGTCCGCGAGGTGGCCTGCGAACGTGCCGCTCGACACGTCCTGCCCCACGGTCACCGTGGCGCTGTCGTGGTCGAGGACGTAGACCGCGCCGGCGTGCCGGTAGGTGACGATGACGGCGTCGCCTTTCAGGGTTCCGCCTCCGGTCGCGGTCTGCACGTCCGTCGGGCTGTAGGGGCTTCTCCCGGCGATCAGCCCGAAGTACTCCGCGCCGTCCGGCTGGCCGATGTTGACGGCCAGCCAGGCATCGCCGATGCCGTGCTCGCATGAACCTCCCGCAAACGCGAGGGCGCCCGACGGGAGCGTCACGGTCGCCGCCGCCGAGCCGCCCGTGAAGCCGGGATCCGACGCCGACGGGGACGGCGAGCCCGCGGGGGACGCCCCACTGCCGGCCGTCGGCCCAACGGGCGAGGCAAGCGCCGCAGGCGAGGCAACCCCAGCGGGCGAGGCAAGCGCCGCCGGTCCCGGTGTCCCGGGCGGGCTCGCACAGGCGGTGACCAGGAGGCCGACAAGCACGCCGACCAGCGCGACGGAACGCGCCGGCCGGCGGGGCCGCGCCATGGATCGCTTGCCCGCCGCGAGACGCGCGCCTGACGGGCCGGGTGTGTTCAGAGTGCCCCGCCGGCAGCCCGCGGCGCATCGGTCTCCGGGGCCGCGGCGCTCCCCGTGGTCCGCGCCAGGTAGGCCTCCACGAGCAGGATGTTCGACGCGGAAGCTCGCTCGACGGTCCGCAGGAGGGCCGCCATGCTGGACATCTCTTCCAGCTGCTCCTTGAGGAACCACTGCACGTACTGCTCGGCCACGAGATCGCCATCCTCGCGCGCGAACCTGGCGAGCGCGCTGATCTGGTCGGTGACGCGGCGCTCCTGGGCCAGGGCCAGGGCGACCGGCTCGGCCGGGTCGGCGAACGCGGTCCGCGGCGCGGCGACGCCCGGGATGGCAACCGCCTCACCGGCGTCCAGGAGGTACTGCACGAGCATCATGGCGTGGTTGCGCTCCTCGAGCGCCTGCCGATAGAAGAAGCCGGCCAGCTCGGGGAGCGTCTCGCCGTCGTACCAGACGGCGATCGCCACGTATTGCTGCGAGGCCGCGAATTCGTTCGCGATCTGGTCCGTGAGCGCGTCGATGAAACGGGACATGCGCGAGCCTCCGGCGGCGTCCGAGTCGGGATCGAACCGATGGTGCGTTTGCCCGGGAAGTGTACGCCGAGGTCCGGTCGGTCACCCGTGGAGCACGGACAGCCGGCCGGCCGGACCACGTACACTCGGCCCGTGATCGCAGGTTCCGGACGCGCGGCGGACCAGACGCCGTTGGCCTGGCGCGCCGCGGCCCTTGCGCTCCTCGCGGCAGGGGCGGGGCTGGGGTCGCGGATCGCGCGCCTGCCGGCGCGCCGGGTCGCGCTCGGATCCGGGTTGGCGGGGCTGGCGACGATCGCCGTGGTCCGAGCGGGGACGCGACGGGCGCTCGCGGCGCGGCGTGCCGCCCCACCCAGCGCCGGGTCGCCGCTGGCCCTGCCCCGGATCAGCGTGGTCATCGCGGCCCGTGACGAGATCCTGGCCCTGCCCGCGCTGATTCGCGATCTCGGTCGCCAGGACCACCGGGCGGCCGACGGAAGCCCGGCCTTCGACGTCGTGGTCGTCGATGATCGGTCGACGGACGGGAGCGGAGCCGCGGCGCGCGCGGCGGCCGAGCAGGCCGGGCTCGGCGCGGTCACCGTGATCGTTCGACGGCAGACGGGCTCCCGGCCTGACGGCAAGGGAGCCGCGCTCGCCGCGGTCCCCGACGAGATCCTCCGGGGCGATGCAGTCCTCGTCTTCGACGCCGACGCCCGGATCGGGGCCGATTTCGTTCGGCGGGTCGCGGTGCGCATCGGGGATGGGTGTGCGGCCTTCACCGCCCGCCGGCGGGTCGCCGGCAGCGACCTGCGCGCCGTGGTGCAGGACGATGAGCAGACGGTCGACACGATGATCCAGCGTGCTCGCGGTGGCCTGGGCGGCTGCCCGGAGTTCCGGGGCAACGGCATGGTCGTGACAACCGCGCACCTGCGCGCGGTCGGTGGATGGCGGGCCGGCACGCTGACGGAGGACCTGGATCTCTCCACGCGGCTTGCCATCCGGGGGGCGCGCGTGGTGCTGGCGGACGACCTGGAGGTCTGGGAGGCGGCGACGGGATCCCTGGCCGCGTTCGCGCGGCAGCGAGTGCGCTGGGCCGAGGGCTCGTTGCGCCGGTTCCTCGACCTCCTGCCCGCGGCCGTCGCGAGCCCGGAGCTGAGCCTGCCGGCCAAGGTCGATCTTGCCTCGTCCGCCGCACAGCTGGTGCTTCCCAGCGTGGTCCTCGGTGCCGTCTTCGACGGGGCGCGCCGCCGGAGCCCGCGGGCCGCCCTGGCCTTCGTCGGCGGCTGCGCGGCCACGACCTGGGCGCTCGCGTGGCTGGCGCTGCGAGACGCGACCCTCGGTCGCCGGCCAGCGCAGCGCACCGCCGCGCGCGCCGCCGTGACGGCTGTCTACCTCCTGCACTGGGTGGCGGTGACGCCCGCGGCGCTCCTCCTCGTCGCGCTTCGACCCGGGGCGGTCACGTTCGCGCGGACCCGCGATCGTCGCCTTCCACCGACCATATGAAGGCTTCTCAACGCCGACGTCACTGAAGCGCTGTTGAACGCGGTCCCCTTCAGTGGTGTTATTCAACCGTCACCCACCGGCCCACAGGATGGCTCGCCCAAGATGCTCGCGACACCCGTTCCCGCCCGATCGAATGAGCGCCTCGCCTGGCTGGGCGCATCAGGTCCCGCGCTCGCCCTCGGCATCGCCGCGGTCGCGGCGATGCTGGCGGCCGTCCACGTCATCGCGCCAGCCAGCCGCGCGGAGCGGATCATCGACGCCGTGCTCCCGCTCAGCCCCGACGAGCCGCCGGCGTTTGGCGCGCTGCTCGGGATTGTTGCGCTGGTCGCGGTCGCGATCGGCCTGCGGCGCGGCAAGCGCCTGTCCTGGGAGCTCGCGGTGGTCGTCTTCGGGTCCGCCGCATTCGTGCAGGGCGTGCTCGTCCATCACCCGATCGCGGCGACCATCGCGGCGGCGTGCCTCGTGATGCTCGTCGCGAATCGAGGTCGATTCTCCATCCGGATGGGACGGCCGGGACGCAGGATCGCCGCGCTGGCCGTCCTCGCCGTCCTCGCCGCCGCGGGCGACATGGCGCTCGCCCTCACCTTTCCCACCGCGCGCGCCAGCGCCGCGACCGGCCTGGCGACCGCCACGGGAACGCTGGCCGACGTCTTCTCGTTCAGCTCGGTCCGCCCGCTGGCCGGGCTCGCCCGACACGACGGCCTCCTCACCGGCCTGATCCTCGCGGTGCGGTTCCCGCTCGCCGTCCTGGCCCTCTATGCGCTCCGGCCCGTCCCGCCCGCGGTGCCGAGCGCGGCCGAGGAGGCCCAGGTCGACGGCATCTTCCGGGAGCACGGCCGCGGCGCCCTCCTCCCGTTCCAGGTGGGATCCGACAAGCAGCACTTCACCACGAGCGAAGGCTCGGTCATCGTCTGCGGACGATACGGGCGCTTCGCGATCGCGCTCGGCGACCCGACGGGACCGGCCGGCTCCGAGCACGCCGCCTGGGCCGCGTTCGTGGCGAGCTGTCGGTCGCGCGACGAGATCCCGGCGGTCTACCAGGCCTCCAGCCAGAGCCGGGCCGACCTGCTCGCCCTCGGCCTGCGGCCGTTCCGCGTCGGCCACGAAGCGATCGTCGACCTGACGACCTTCGATCTCGGCGGGTCGAAGCGAGCGAACCTCCGCCACACGATCACGCGCGCCCGAAAGGGCGGCATCGCCTTCCACTTCTATCCCTCGGGGATCCCGGCCGGGGAGCGCGAGGCCCTCGAGCCGTCGATGGTCGAGATCAACCGCCAGTGGTCAGCCGCGGCCGGGCCGCGGCTCGGCTTCACGATCGGGTACTTCGACCCGGCCGAGCTCGACCGGATCGCGGTCGCAGTCGCGACCGACGCGG
>CAZKXK010000088.1:0-2657 GCA_964556585.1 uncultured Anaerolineaceae bacterium | reverse complement strand
TACTTCGACCCGGCCGAGCTCGACCGGATCGCGGTCGCAGTCGCGACCGACGCGGACGGCGCGGCGATCGCGTTCGCCACCTTCCGGCCCACGGGCGTCGACGGCGGCTGGGTCCTGGACCTGCTTCGGCGAGCGCCCGGCGGCACGCCCGGCGCGCTCGAAGGTTGCCTCGCGGAGGCTGCAGCCGGTCTCCGCGAGACAGGCGCCCCCACGCTTTCGTTGGGGCTTGCGCCGCTCGCCGGCCTCGACGACGCGTCCGCCGTCACCGAGGAGCGCGGCCTCGCCCGGGCAGCCGAGCTCGTGCGCGGCTCCTACGACGTCCGCGGGCTGGCGTTCTTCAAGGGCAAGTTCGACCCGCGCTGGGAGCCGCGCTACGTCGCGCTCGAGAATCGCCGCGACCTCCCCGCGCTTGCGATCGCGCTGGTCGGGCTCCACGTCGGGGGCCTGCGGTCGGTCGCCTGGACCGCGATGGTCGGGCAGCTGCGGCCGCTGTTCGCGCGGGCCGGGCGAGCTGCGTCGGTCCGCCACGAGGTTGCGGCGTGACGGAGGACGACGCCGCCCCATCGCGGCGGCTACGCGATTGGCTCCGGCCGCGGGCGGCCTGGCTCGTCGGCCTGGTCGTCGCGGCCGTCGCCGTCGAGCTCTTCTACCTGGGCGGGACCGCGGGGGCGACCAACGACACGCTCCAGATCATGGGATTCGACCCCGACCGGGCCAACCTCCTGGTCGCGCTGATCGCGGCCGCAGTGGCCGCCGCCATCGTCGCGCTCGCGAGCGGGCCGACGGCGCTGGGCGTGCTGGCCGGGCTGCTCGCAGGGACCCGCGGGTTCTGGCACACGGCGCTCTCCGAGACGCGGTCTGCGCTCAACGCAAGCGGGACCCAGGGCACCTTCGACGCGCTCGGGTGGACGCTCTCGATCGTGACGTTTGTCGTCGCCTTCGCCGTCACGGCCTGGGCGGCTGCCATCCTGGCCCGGGAGGCGCGCCGGCGGGTCATCGCCGCGGTGATCACGATCCGGGACCTGGTGCGCGGTGGCGATCTCGTCCGGGGCGGTGACCTCGTCCGCGGCGGCGACCTCGTCCGCGCCGGAAGCCTCGCCCACGCCCGGGTCCGGTTCGCCGGGGCGATCGCCGTGATTCTCTCGCTCGCGATCGTGGCGGCCGTCCTGCCGATCTTCGGGGACATGCTCAACTATGACCCGGACGTCCACATGCGCCAGGACGCGGTCGGCGTGCCGGCGCTGTTCGGCTCGTCGGCCGGAGGGAGCGGGGTCGGAGCTTCCGGATCGGCCTCCGGCGGCGGCACGGGCGCGGCCACCGGCGGCAGCACAGGCGGCAGCACCGGCCCCTCGAGCGGCGGTGGCGCGGGCACGCCGGTGGCCGCCTCCACCTACCCGGCCGGTCTTGTCGCGGGGCCGCTCACCGGGTCGCTGGTCACGCCCGGCGCGGTCTCGTCGGCGCGCCCGTGGATGACCTCGCTGCCGACCGGCCACGGCCGGGTGACGTCGGCCGCGCTCCCCGCGCCATGGACGGGCGGAATCCGGAGCACGATCGGGATCGACGTGTACCTCCCGCCCGGGTACGACGCCGGGTCTGCCCGCTACCCGGTCATCTTCGAAGGCCCCGACGCCATCGCGACCTGGCAGAACGGGATGCGCCTACCGGGCGTGCTCGATTCCCTGATCACCAGCGGCGCCATCCCGCCCGAGATCGTCGTGTTCGTGAGCGACTTCGGCGGTCCCTATGCCGACAGCGAATGCGCCAACTCCTTCGACGGCACCGAATGGATCGACCGGTTCATGGCCACCGATCTCGTGCACTGGGTGGACACGAGCTTCCGCACGATCGCCACGCCCGCGTCGCGCGCCACCTTCGGCTTCTCGCTCGGCGGCTACTGCGCGGCCGCGCTCCTCGCGCACCACCCCGACGTGTTCAACTCCGCGGTCGTGCTCAGCGGCTATTTCGTGTCGGGCATCCACTCCGGGACGACGCCGAACGCCTGGCGGCCGTTCAACAACGATCCGGCCATCATCGCCGCGACGTCTCCGATGACGGTGGTGCCGCGCATCCCTCCGGCACTCGGCGCGCGCCTCTTCGTGACGATGACCGCCGACCCGACGCAGGGCTTCTACGGCCCCCAGATGGCCCAGTTCGCCGCTGTCCTCCACGGGGCGGGCGCGTCGATGGCGATCATCCCGTCCACGCTTGGCCACTCCTGGGATTCGGCGCGCCAGTTCGTGCCGACGATGCTGGAGGAGCTCGCCGGACGGATGGTGACCCTGGGGGTCTTCGGGCCGGCCGCCTGAGCCCGCCCCGCCGGACGGTAGCGCCGCGCCCCGATCACCGCGCGCCACGCCGAGCCGCCTCGCCGGCCGGCACGCAGCGCGTCTAGCTGCCTTTCGAGCCGCCCGACCGAGCGCCTCAGCGACCGAGCGCCCCGACCAGCCGATCGAGAAACGGAACCTGGGCGTCCTTGAGGCGAGCCCGCGCCTCGTCGAGGTCGAACCAGGCCACTCGATCGATCTCCGGAAACGCCTCCAGCCGACCCGAACCCGGCGGCCACTCGAGCGTGAAGGTGTTGCTGTGCGCGGCGGCCGGGTCAAGGTCACCCTCCAGCGCCCAGGCATGGACCAGCTTGCCGCCCCGCTGCCGAACCG
>CAZKXK010000087.1:0-8808 GCA_964556585.1 uncultured Anaerolineaceae bacterium | reverse complement strand
GGATGATGTCGGCCTCGTAGTTGATCGCCGACGATCCGCGCAGGTGGTGGTTGCGGAGCCGGGCCGCCTTGAGGCCCTCCTTGTCGGCCGCCACGATCGCGATCATGCCGACCTGCTCCGCGAGCGCGATGTCCTTGAGGCCGTTGACGACGAAGGTGACCTTCTCGGTCTCCGAGCTGGGCTCCGGGTACTGCGGGACCTTCTGGAGGTAGTCCACCACCACGAGCAGCTGGCGATCCCCGGACAGTGCCCGGTGCTGCTGGACCAGCAGGCGGATGTTGTCGATCGTGCTGGCGGTCTGGGTGCCCCGCATCAGGAACAGGTTCTGGCCGTACCGCCCGATGCGATCCAGGCTTGGCCGCAGGCGCGGGTTCGAGGCGAGCACCGGGCCGCCCTGGCCCTCGGCAACCCACGACCCGAGGATCTCGCGCCGCACGTCCTGGATCTTGATCGCCCCCGTCTTGTGGGGAAGGTGGGCGAGGGCCGACTCCATCGCGATCATGCGGTTGAGCAGGTAATGCTCTTCGTGCTCGAAACAGATGTACAGGACGTTGGCCTGCCCGCCCGACGCGACGTTGCGCGCCATCTGGAGGGCCATCGTCGTCTTGCCGGTCCCCTGGGCACCACCGATGAGCAGGAGCTCACCGGGCCGCAGGCCGCCGCCGATCGTCTTGTCGAGCGGCGTGAAGCCCAGCGGGACGGCCTGGTAGTCGGCGAGGCTCCCGCTGGAGATCCGGTCGTTGAGGTCAACCATCACGTCGAGCGCCGAGCGCGGGATCAGGCTCCCGGTCGACGAATCGAGACGCCACTCGGCGTTGGGCTCACGGGTGGCAGGGCGCTCCATTTCGGTGCTCACGCGGTCTCTCGCTCCCCTCGCATGCGGAGGCAACGGGATCGTCCCCGTCCGGGCATCGTAGCACCCGGCCGCCCCCGGATCACCCCACCGGACGTCCCGCTCCGCCCCGACTCGCCGGACCGGGGGCGCTAGCCGGCCGGATGCGCAGCGTACTCGTCGAAGAAGGCCACCAGGGCCCGGATGCCGGTCTCGAAGTTGGCCAGATCCATCCACTCGTTGGGGGCGTGGAAGTTGCCGTTCGGCGGCATGAACCCCATCACCGTCACGGGAAGCTTCAGGCTTGCCTCGAAGCTGGCGGCGACCGGGATGGAGCCGCCTTCCCTGACGAAGACCGGGGGCCGTCCGAAGGTCGCCTCCAGCGCAACGGCGAAGGCGCGGGTGGCCGGGAGATCCCGGGGAGTCAGCGTCGGCCGGCCGCCCCCCATCGCGACGACCTCGACCCGGACGCCGGGTGGGGCGATCTCCGTGATGTAGGCGCGCAGCAGCTCGGCGATCCGGGCCGGGTCCTGGTTCGCCACCAGGCGACAGGTAATCTTGGCGCCCGCCCGCCCCGGGATGATCGTCTTGGTCCCCTCGCCCGAGAAGCCGCCCCAGATGCCGTTCACATCCAGGGTGGGTCGCGAGCCCCGCCGCTCCAGCGTCGTCCAGCCCGACTCCCCCACGAGCGCCGGCACGTCGAGCTCGGCCCGCAGCGCCTCCTCGTCGAACGGGAGGGCCGCCATTGCCGTGCGCTCCTCCGGGCTGAGCGCCACGACGTCGTCGTAGAAGCCGGGAACGCGGATCCTCCCATCGGGCCCCTTGAGGCTGGCGATGATGCCGGCGAGCGCGTTGATCGGGTTCTCGATCGCGCCGCCGAAGACGCCCGAGTGCACGTCCTGGAAGGGACCCTGGACGTGGACCTCCACCGCGGTGAGGCCGCGCAGGCCGACGGTGATCGCGGGGATGTTCCCCGCGAAAAACCCCGAATCGGCGACCAGCGCCACGTCCGCCGTGAGCCGCCCCGCGTTCGCGATGAGCCACGGCTCCAGGTGCACCGAGCTCGACTCCTCCTCGCCTTCGAAGACCAGGCGCAGGTTCACGGGGAGCGCCCCGCGCACCGCCAGGAGCGCCTCGGCCGCGGCAAGGGCGATCGAGATGTTCGACTTGTCGTCCGAGGCGCCGCGGGCGAGGACGCGCCCGTCCCGGACGATCGGCTCGAACGGCGCGGCCTCCCACTCCTCGACCGGATCGACCGGCTGGACGTCGTAGTGGCCATAGAGCAGGACGGTCGGCGCGCCGCTGGCGTGAAGCCAGTCCGCGTATACGATCGGGTGACCTCCCGTCTCGCTGACCTCGACGTGCTCCAGGCCGGCCGCCCGCAGGTCGTCCGCGAGCTTCCCGGCGGCGCGCCGGCAATCCGGGGCGTGCCCGGGAATCCCGCTGATGCTCGGGATTCGCAGGAAGTCCAGGTAGCGCTGCAAACGCTGGCCGGCGGTCGCCTCCAGGTACGCCTCGACCTCGGGGGTGGACCCGGCTCCGCCGGGGGTTGCGGGGATCGTCATGACGCGACTCCACTGCTGGGGCGCGCGGCGCCCCGCTTGCTCACCGGACCTCCGGGCGCGCAGCCCGCTGCACGGGTGTGAACCCCCCCAGGTCCGCGCCGGGCGCGGAATCGAAACGGGCCAGCCGCACGATGTCGGCTCGCCCGTTCGTCATGCTCGCCGGTTCGTATCAGGCGGGCTGGGGCGCACCGGTGGGTGCGCCGGCCGCCTCGAGCTTCGGCACCACGCCGTGGATCGGCTCCTTCGGGGGCAGGTCGCTGAACAGTGCCTCGAACTCCACGGCGTCGAGCGTCTCCCGTTCGACGAGCTTGGCCGCGAGCGTGTCCAGCTTGTCACGGTGCCGCGTCAGGACGTCCTGCGCCCGGGCGTAGGCGTTGTCGATGATCGCCCGCACCTCGTCGTCGATCTGCCGCGCGACGTCGTCCGAGTAGTTGCGCTGCTCGCCGATGCCGCGGCCCAGGAAGACCATCTCGTCGTGCTTGCCGAAGGCCAGCGGGCCGAGCTTCTCGCTCATCCCGAACTCGGTGACCATGCGCCGGGCCAGGTCGCTCGCCTTCTCGATGTCGTTCGAGGCGCCCGTCGTGGTGTCACCGAAGACCAGCCGCTCGGAGGCGTTCCCGCCCAGCATCCCGGCGATCTTGTCCTCGAACTCCGTCTTGCTCTGCAGGTAGCGGTCCTCCGAAGGCAGCGCCATCGTGTACCCCAGGGCCATCCCGCGGCTGATGATGGTGACCTTGGCCACCGGGTCGCACTTCGGGAGGATGCGCTGGACCACGGCGTGCCCGCCCTCGTGGTACGCGATGATCAGCTTCTCGGCGTCCGAGATCACCCGGCTCTTGCGCTCGGGACCCGCGACGATTCGCTCCAGCGCCTCCTGGAACTCCGGCATGCCGATCAGCTTCTTGTTGCGCCGCGCGGCCAGGATGGCCGCTTCGTTGACGAGGTTGGCGAGATCCGCGCCCGAGAAGCCCGGCGACTGCCGCGCGACCTCCTCCACGGAGAAGGCCTTGTCGAGCGGCTTGCCCTTCGAGTGCACGCGCAGGATCTCCACGCGGCCCTTCATGTCCGGCCGGTCGAGGATCACCTGGCGGTCGAACCGCCCGGGGCGCAGGAGCGCCGGGTCCAGGACGTCGGGCCGGTTGGTGGCCGCGACCACGATGACGTTCGTCGCCGTGTCGAAGCCATCCATCTCCACCAGGATCTGGTTGAGGGTCTGCTCGCGCTCGTCGTGCGAGCCGCCGAGGCCGGCGCCCCGCTGGCGCCCGACCGCGTCGATCTCGTCCACGAACACGATGCAGGGAGCGTTCCGCTTGGCCTGGTCGAACAGGTCGCGCACGCGGCTGGCTCCGACGCCCACGAACATCTCCACGAACTCCGAGCCGGAGATCGAGAAGAACGGCACGCCTGCCTCACCGGCAACCGCCCGGGCCATCAGCGTCTTGCCGGTTCCCGGAGGGCCGACCAGCAGCACGCCGCGCGGGATCCGCGCGCCGAGCGAGTTGAACTTCTCGGGGTACTTGAGGAACTCCACGACCTCCTGGAGCTCCGTCTTCGCCTCGTCCACGCCGGCGACGTCGGCGAACGTGACGACCGTCTTGTTGCCGAGGAACATGCGGGCCCGGCTCTTGCCGAACGAAAGGGCCTGGTTGTTGGTCCCCTGGGCCTGCCGCATCATGAAGAAGAGGAATCCGCCGATCAGGAGGACCGGCAGCAGGGCGCCCACCAGCAGGTTCACCCACTGGCCGGCGTCCGACGCGGGCATGGCCGTGAACGTGATCTTGGTCGGGTCCTGCCCGCCGGCCTTCGCCGCGTCCTGCGTGTCCTGGAACGCGCTCTGAAGTCCCACCCCCGGAACGACCGTGGTGTACTTGGCCCCCGGGCTCCCGGCGGTGGTCACGGTGAGGGTGAGGTCCTGCTGGGTGACCTGGGTCACGTTGCCAGCCCGGACGTCGGCGAGGTAGCTCGAGTAGGGCTTGGACTGGCTGCTGGTGGGTGAGACGAGGAATGTGTACAGCAGCGCCACCGTGAGCACGACGAGCACGAGCATCACGATGCCGTTGCGAAAGAACTTGCCGTTCACCGGGCCTCCGGGTCAGTCGCGCCGGCAGCGCTCTGCCGACGTCAGGGTTGGAGTATAGCGATCCGTTCCCGGGACCCCGTTCGGGCCGGGAGTGCGTTGCTCCTGCATGGAGTACGCGCCAGGCGGCCGGGCGGATGTAGACCCGGGCGCGGGAAGGAGGGCGCAGGCGCTAGGATGCCCGGGTGATCCCCGTGACGACGAGACCCGATGCCGACCCCGCGTGACCTTGTCCGCCGATCCCCGGCGGCGCCGATCATCCGCCCGATCGTTCGGGCAGCCCGCCGGGCCCGGGCCGGCGTGGCCCATCGGCTCGTCGCGGCGGGTGTCCGCCTCGGCGCCGCTCCGGTTCCGCGCGACCTGCCCGAGCGGAGCTCGTGGCGGGGATTGAAGCGCGTCCACGTGCCGGCCCGGCCGCCCGTGCCGCTCCCCGATCCCCTGCCGGAGCCGCCCGCCATCGAGGCACCGATGGACGTGGTGCGGTCGATCCTGCCGGCGGGTCCAGCCAACCGGTACGACGTGGCGCTGTTTGAGCAGCTCTGCCGCGAGTATGCCGGCCGGCCGCTGGTGCCCAACCCACGCCGCTACGACCGCGACGCGATGGCCGAGTCCGCGCGCGGGCGGCTCAACGGGGTCCACCGCGCCATCGACCTGTCCGGCGCGAAGCTGCTCGAGGTCGGCTGCGGCGGCGGGTACGAGCTCTGGTACGCCGCCCGCGCGCTGGGCGCGGATGCCTGGGGCGTCGACGTGGTCGAACGGCGCTCGTGGCCGCACCTGCGCGGCGACCGCGTCCACCTGCTGCTCGCCGACCTGTCGGCCGAGAATCCCTTCGAGCCGGAGACCTTCGACCGGGCGATGTCCTTCACCGTGTGGGAGCACGTGGAGCACCCGTACCGGCTGCTCACCGAGACGCACCGCGTGCTCAAGCCGGGCGCGCTCTTCTGGATGAAGGCCAACCTCCATCGTGGCCCGCAGGCATCCCACCTGTACCGCGACATCCCGTTCCCGTTCCCGCACCTGCTGTTCTCCGACGAGGTGATCTCGGACGCGCTCGCGAAGCGCGGCAAGGCGGTGCCCGGCGCCGCCTGGGTGAACCGCCTCACCTGGGCCCAGTACGAGCGCTACTTTCACGAGGCAGGGTTCCGGATGCTCGCGCTCCGCTTTCGCGAGACGCCGCTCGACGAGGAGTTCTACCGCCGCTTCGAAGACCAGCTGGGCCGCTACCCGCGCTGGGAGCTGACGAAGGACTTCTTCGAGGTTGTCCTGGAGCGGGTGGACCCACCGGCAGCCCCGGCGCCGCGCCGCGAAGGCTGATGGCCGGCGACGCTGACGGCCGCGCAGGCTGAGGCGGGGCACACGGGCCGCGAATCGAGAGGGCCGGCCCAACGGACCGGCCTCCCCATGGATCGCTGGAATGGTAGCTGGGACAGGACTCGAACCTGTGACCTAGCGATTATGAGCCGCTTGCTCTACCAACTGAGCTACCCAGCCACGGGCCGCAAATCTAGCATAGCCACCGGCCCGCCCACGCCGCGGCGCGGAGACGTGACTCCCCTCGATCAGCCGCCGGGGCCGAACAGGGCGTCCAGCCACGAATCAAGCGGGGAGCGCTGGACCACGGCCGACCCGAGCCGGCGGGCAGGCGAGCCAGGCGCGTCCGGCGCGAGCGACGGCGCGTCCGCCGCGATCTCGAACGGTCGCTCGGACGTTGAGCCCAGCCCGTAGGCCCGCGCCTGCTGGAGGATCCAGCGCTGCGTCTGCACCAGGTCAAGCTCGTCCCGCAGCGATGCCACGTTGGCCGCCAGGGCTTCGTTGGTCGCCTGCTCCTGGACCGCCCGATCGGCAGCCCGAGCCGCCGCGGAAGCCTGGCCCGCGAAGCCGATGACGATCCACAGCGCGACGAGCGCGGTCACGGCGATGCCGACACGGCGGCGCGAGAGACCGGCGATCCCCAGCCCGGCCAGGGAGACGGCCGGCTGGCCGGCGACGGGGGCCGGTTCGAGCCCTGCATCATCCCCGGATTCACGGACTGCCGAGCGCGGCGGCGGCTGGAGCGGCATGGCCGGATGGTAGCTGCGTGCAGCTAGCGTGTCAAACCGAGACGCGTGCCGCACAAGCTGGCACGGACCACGCCGATGATGCCCGGGACTTGCGTCTCCGAGTGCCGGAGCGCCACAATATCGAGCATCTGTTCTAATCCAACGGGAGGTGCGACGATGCGCACGTACGAGCCGGCCGACGTCGACGTCGTGCTGGCACGGCTGCTCCAGGAGCCGTCACTGGCGCGCGGCGTCCTCCACCACGCCCTGATCCCCGCCCGGGCGGCGGAGACCGCGCCGATCCCGGATTGGGTGGACCCCAGGATCCGGGCCGCGCTCGCGGCGCAGGGCATCGCGTCCCTCTACACCCACCAGGAGCAGGCGCTCTCCGCCGTGCGCGCCGGACGCGACGTGTGCGTCGTGACCCCGACCGCCTCCGGGAAGAGCCTCTGCTACCAGCTGCCGATCCTCCAGGCCCTCGCCGAGGATCCGTCCGCCCGGGCGCTCTGGCTCTTTCCCACCAAGGCACTGGGACAGGACCAGGTTGCCGCGTTCCGGGCCCTGGCCCGCGGGTCAGGGCTGGAGGTGTCGACAGCCACCTACGACGGCGACACGCCGGCGCCGATCCGCTCCTCGATCCGCCTGGCCGGCCAGGTCGTCGTGACCAACCCCGACATGCTCCACGCGGCGATCCTTCCCCACCATACCAAGTGGTTCCAGCTGTTCGAGCAGGTCCAGGTGATCGTCGTGGACGAGCTGCACCTGTATCGCGGCCTGTTCGGAAGTCACGTCGGCAACGTGCTGCGGCGCCTGCTGCGAATCTGCCGCCACTACGGCTCGTCCCCGATCATCGTCACGTGCTCCGCGACGATCGCCAACCCCGGCCAGCTGGCGACCCGCCTCACCGGCAGGGCCCCGCTCGTGGTGGACCGGAACGGCGCGCCCTCCGGCGAGCGCCACGTGCTCTTCGTCGACCCGCCGATCATCGACGCGCCGTCGGGCGCCCGGGGCTCGTCGATCACGCTCGCCCAGCGATGGGCCCTGCCGTTCCTGCGCGCCGGCCGCCAGACCATCGTGTTCGGACGCTCCCGCACGGGGGTGGAGCTGATCCTGACCGGGCTCCGCGAGTCGCTCCGAGAGCATGGCGGGCCGCGGACGCGCGTGCGAGGGTACCGGGGCGGCTACCTTCCCACCGAGCGCCGGGCGATCGAGGATGGCCTGCGCGAGGGGGACGTCCTCGGGGTCGTGAGCACGAACGCGCTGGAGCTGGGCGTCGACATCGGCCGCCTGGACGTGTCCGTGCTGGCTGGCTATCCGGGGTCCATCGCGGCCACGTGGCAACAGATCGGCCGCGCCGGCCGGCGCCGCGACGCGAGCGTCGCGATCCTCGTCGCCTCGGCGGCGCCGGTCGACCAGTACGTCGTCCACCACCCGGAGTTCCTGCTCGCCAATCCACCGGAAGAGGCGCGCGTGGACCCGGACAACCTGCACGTCCTTCTCGCCCATCTCAAGGCGGCGGCCTTCGAGCTCCCGTTCGCGCCGGGAGAGGTGTTCGGCCCCGGACCGGCGGACGAACTCCTCGCCTTCCTCGGCGAGGACGGGCACGTCCATGCCGGGGATGACGGCCGGTGGTACTGGGCCTCGCCGGACAACTTCCCGGCGTCCTCGATCTCGCTCCGCACGGCGGCGGAGGAGAACGTCGTGATCATCGACACGACGCCGGATCGCCCCAGGGTGATCGGCGAGCTGGATCTCTTCTCGGCCCAGACGCAGGTCCACGAGGACGCCATCTACCTGCACGAATCGGCGCAGTTCCACGTGGACCGGCTCGACTGGGACGAGCGCAAGGCATACGTCCGGCGTGTCGACGTGGACCACTACACGCAGGCGGAGCTCGCGGTGACCCTCAAACCGCTGGACGTGTTCGCCCGGTCTGCCGTCGCCGGCGGCCAGCGCGTTCACGGCGAGGTGATGGTGGCCAGTCGCGCCACCATCTACAAGAAGCTGAAGTTCGTCACGAACGAGAACCTGGGCTGGGGCAGGATCCACCTGCCCGAGCTGGAGCTGCAGACCACCGCCTACTGGACCACGCTTGGCGAGGCGGCCGCCGGTTGGCGCCGCGCCGAGCTGGACGTCGCCCTCGCGGGAATGGGACGCGCCCTGCAGGCGGTCGCGAGCGTGCTCCTGATGACCGATCCCCGCGACCTCGGCCTGGTGGCCCAGGTTCGCTCGCCGCATGCCGAGGCGCCGACCATCTACCTCTACGAGGCGGTGCCCGGCGGCGTCGGACTCGCG
>CAZKXK010000086.1:0-8832 GCA_964556585.1 uncultured Anaerolineaceae bacterium | reverse complement strand
GCCGCGCGAGCCACGCTCCGTCTCGTACCCCGGTAGATCAACGCCAGCTGGCGCTACACTCGCCCGCGGAGTTCATGGCCTGCTGGGACGCTTGAGCGGGGAGGCAAGGCTCGGCCGGCGCCCGACCTGGTGCCTGCCGGTGCGGCAGCATGCGCACGTGCCTCGGTGACGCCCTGACGGTGTCGATTGGATTCGCGTGCCGCCGCACGTCGCGCCAGCGCCGAGCACTCGCTGACTCCCGTCGGAATCTCACCAGGTCGGCCCCGCAGGCGCCGATGGTCGGCTCGATTGCCCGCCTACCATCTTCCCGTCCGGCGCGGCGACCGCTACCATGCGCCGCACATGCCTGCCGCCATCTTCCTCGAAACGTCCCACCTGGAAGTGGACCCGGGCCGGGACGTCGTCGCGACAGTCACGGTCCACAACACCGGCCAGATCGTCGACGAGTTCCAGTTCGACCTCGTCGGCGTGCCGGCGGTTTGGGCGACGGTGACGCCTCCGTCGCTCTCGCTGTTCCCCGGCACCGGCGGCACCGTGCAGGTCCGCTTCGCGCCTCCCCGCGACGCGTCGGTTCCGCCCACGACGGAGACGTTCGGCGTCCGGGTGCGCTCCACCGCCGACCCGACGTTCTCCTACGTGGAGGAGGGCGACCTGACGGTCCACCCCTTCGCGGAGCTGGCGGCCCGGATCGTGCCCCGCTCCAGCCGGGCCTCGCTCCTCCGCCGCCGGGCCCGCCACCGGCTGGTCGTGGAGAACACGGGCAACGCCGCGCTGGTCGTGGAGGCGGCGGCGGCGGATCCGGACGAGCGGCTGGACCTGTCCGTCGCGCCGCCTGCCGTTACCGTCAACCCTGGCGGCACGGCGACGCTGCTCGTGGCGGCGCGGGCGCGCGAGCGCCTGATCAGCGGCCAGGCGCGGACGCTCCAGTTTGCCGTGGCGGTCGCTCCGGCCGCAGGGTCGCCGCCGACCGCACTCTTGACGCCGGGCGGACCCGTCGCCGCGCCGCTCCGGCCGCCGGGGCGGTTGAACCCGCTGCTGCCGGGAACAGGCAGCCTGCTCCGGCTCGACGGCTCGGTCGTGGTGCGGCCGCTGCTTGCCTTCGGCCTGCCGCAGCTGGCCGCCGTCGCGGTCCCGCTTGCGCTGGTCGCAGTCGTCGCCCTGGGCGCCCTGGGCCGCGGGAGCGCGGCACCCAGCCTCCAGCCGACGGCGCCGGCCCAGTCGGCCAGCGCACCGGCCGCCGTCGTCTCGCCCACTCCGACGTCGGCCACGGGCTCGCCGACGGCGCCCCCGACGGTCGCCGCGACGACCGCGTCGCCCAGCCCGGCCCCGCGCTCGGTCATCGCATTCGAGACCGTGCGCGATGGCAACCTCGACGTGCTGGTCGTCTCGCCCGACGGCGGGCCCCAGACGCCCATCGCCGCGTCGCCCAACAACGAGATGTACCCGGCGGTCTCGCCCGACGGCACGCAGGTGGCCTACATGGTCGAGGGCACGGACACGTCCGACATCTACGTCACGCAGATCGCCACGAACGCGACCCGGCAGCTGACCCAGGGGGCCGGCCACAACTCGCAGCCGGCCTGGTCACCTGACGGGACCCGGCTGGTCTTCGTCAGCGATCGCGGAGGCACGGTTGACCTCTACACGATGAACGCCGACGGCTCGCTCCAGCGACGCCTCCTGGACGCGCCGACGCTGGGCGCGGGCGGCCCGACGTGGTCGCCCGACGGCCGCACCATCGTGTTCTCGGCGTCCACGACCAATCCCGACGGGACGGTGCGGCCCGCCGCGCTGTATTCGGTGCCGGCCGCCGGAGGGCAGCCGGCCAGGCTGACCGATGAGATCGGCGCAGGCCGGCCGGAGTGGTCGCCCGACGGAACCCAGGTCGCGTTCGACGCGCCGGGCGACGATCCCAACGGATCGATCTTCCTGATGCATCCGGACGGGTCCGACATCACCCGGATCACGCCGGCGGGTTGGGGCGGCGCGATCGACCCGACCTGGTCACCCGATGGAACGGAGATCGCGTTCTCCCGGGTCGGCGGGGGCAGCGGCGCGGGGATCTGGATCGAGCCGTCCGGCGGCGGGACGCCGACGCCGGTCGATGGCACCGACGGCGCCGACATGCCCAGCTGGCACTGACGGGCGCTGACCGAGCGGGCCCGCCCCGGGCGCGTCAGGGGGGCCAGGCATCCACAGGCAACGGGACACCCTTCCCCGGCGCGCAGTCCCGCGGTAAAGTATGCCGTGTCAATTGATTCTTCGCCATCGGCACACTATCGAGCGAGGGCTGGCGTGGTCATCACGAAGCCGGGCCGGGGCCGTCCCAGCAGGAGCTACATCCTGGCGCAAGTCGACGTCGGCATGGCCGATCTTGCCCGAGCCGGGGGCCTGCCCAGCGCGGACGAGAATTCGCAGATCTGGCGGGACATCTGGTTCGAGGAGGCTCACAACTCGACGGCGATCGAGGGGAACACACTCGTCTTGAAGGAGGTCAGGACGCTTCTCGACGAAGGGCGCCCGGTTGGTAACAAGGAGCTCTGCCAGTACCTCGACGTCCAGGGCTACGCCCGTGCCGCCGAGTGGGTCTATGGGCAGGCGACGACCGCCGACACCTGGGGCCGGTCCGGCCTCATCTCGAAGACGGAGTTGCGCGAGGTCCATCGCCTCGCAGTCGGTCTGGCCTGGGACGTGTGTCCGCCCGACAATCCCCCGCTGGACCCCGGTGAACATGCGGGAAGCTTCCGACGGCACGACATCGCGCCGTTTCCCGAGGGAATGACCGCGCCGCCCTGGACGGAGGTCGACGCGCATGTCTCCGGCTGGTTGGACGCGGTGAACGCCGGGCCAGCGGTGGGCGAGCACGTCCTGACCTACCTGGCAAGGGTCCACAACGGGTTCGAGCGGATCCACCCATTCCGCGACGGGAATGGACGCGCCGGGCGGCTCGCCTTGAACCTTCTCCTGGTGCGCAACGGCTATCCACCGGCGGTGATCCGTAAGCGCATCCGGACGCAGTACCTCCGCGCGATGCGGCGCGCCGACCGCGACGAACACGGGCCGCTGGCGGAGATCCTCGCCCGTGCGGTGAAGGAGAGCCTCGATCGCTTCCTGCTGCCGAACCTCGCAGGTCCGGCGCGCCTGATCCCGCTCTCCGCTCTCGGACAACCCGGCCTCACTGTCAGGGCCCTCCGCGCGGCCGCCGAAAAGGGCACGCTGCGGGCCCGGCGTGACCAGAGCGGACGGTGGTTGAGCAGCGGCCGCTGGGTCGAGGAGTACCGCGCCACGCGGCGTGTCGGCCGGCCCACTGGACGAACCTCAGGGACACCCGCCGAGTAGCCATCCGCCAGTGCTCCCCGTCCCAAGGCAGAAAGCCGCGGGTTCGCCCGCGCCCACCGCACCCGGGGAGCTCGACCACCTGCGCCCGCGCTAGCATCACCCGGCATGAACGGGCTCGACGATCTCTGGGACTACGACGATCCGGCGGCCTCGGAGGCACGGTTCCGCACGGCGATCGAGGCCGCCGAGGCCGGCGGCGACCGGGCGGCGGCCGACGAGGCCCGAACGCAGCTGGCCCGCGCGCTCGGGCTCCGGGGCCGATTCGATGAAGCGCACGAAGCCCTCGACCGGGTCGATGCCGACCACCCGGCCGACGATCGCATCCGTGTCCGGGCCCGCCTGGAGCGCGGCCGCGCCTGGCGGTCAAGCGGCGATGTCGCCGCCTCCATCACGCCCTTCGAGGGGGCGTGGGAGCTGGCGCGAGCGCTGGGCGAGGACGGGCTGGCGGTCGATGCCGCCCACATGCTGGCCATCGTCGACGCGCCTCCCGGCGAGGCGGCCTGGCACGAGCGGGCGCTCGAGCTCGCCGACACGTCCCCCCAACCGGCCGCCCGCAGGTGGCGCGGCAGCCTCTGGAACAACATCGGTTGGGCGCGTTTCGACGCGGGCGACTTCGACAGTGCGCTGACAGCCTTCGAGACGGCGCTCGGTGCGCGCCGCGAGCAGGGCCAGCCAAGGGAGACGCGCGTCGCCGCGTGGTGCGTCGCGCGCTGCGCTCGGGCGCTCGGGCGGCCCGCCGAGGCGCTGGCCGTCCAGGAGCGGCTGGCCGAGGAGACGGCAGCAGCGGGGGACCCGGAGAGCGGCTTCGGGGCGGAGGAGATCGGCGAGTGCCTGCTGGATCTCGGCAGAGCGGAGGAGGCTCGGCCGTACCTGGCCCGCGCCGCCGAGCTCCTCGGTGCCGACGCCTGGCTCGCCGAGCACGAGCCCGATCGGATCGCCCGTCTCCGGCGCCTGGGCGGGGGCTGACCGGCCTTGTGACGATCCGCGAGCCGGCGCGTGTCGATTCCGGGCCTGCTCACTCGTCGTTCACGTGACCGGCGATCATGCCGGCACCCCGGCACCTGCCGGGATCATGGTCCTCGCCTAGTTGGGGGTCCCGAGATGACAAGCTTCCTGTTGACGTACTACGGCGGCGGCATGCCCGAGAGCGAGGCGGAGCAGGCGCAGGTCATGCAGGCCTGGACGGCCTGGTTCGAAGCGCTCGGGGATGCCGTCGTCGACGCGGGCAACCCGACCTCCCACTCGCGCGCAATCTCTCCCGACGGCTCGGTGATGGACGCGACGTCGGCGCCCACCGGCTACTCGATCATCAAGGCAGCGAGCCTCGACGCCGCCGTCGCGGCCTCCAAGGGCTGCCCGGTCCTCGCCGGCGGAGCCAGCATCGTGGTATCGGAGATCTTCCCGGCCATGTAGCGCATCGGATCGGCGTCGCGGCGGAGACCTCGTCGACACCGACGGGTCGCCGCCGCCCCGTGCTCACAACGGTGCCTTGCCTGCTAGGCTCGCCCGGTGAGCGACTCCGACTACTGGGCGCGCTATTACGAGGTCACCGCCGAGCGCCCCGCCTGGCCGACGGTGCGGCGGGCCATCGAGCTGTTCGCCGCGGAGCCGCAGGCCGGGCCGCGGCTTGCGGTCGACCTGGGCTGCGGGGCCGGCCGCGACGCGCGGGAGCTGCTCGGCGCGGGGTGGCGGGTGATCGCGATCGACCGTGAGCGCGCCGCGATCGACGCCGTGGAAGCTGCCACGGCGGCGTCCCTGCGCGTCGCGCTCGAGGGCCGGGTCGCCGACCTCGCCGAGATCACGGTGCCTGCCTGCGATCTCGTCAACGCAAGCCTGAGCCTGCCGTTCCTGCCGCCCGCCGCGTTCTGGGCGACCTGGGAGCGGATCGTTGCCGCGCTGCCGGTGGGCGGCCGCATCGCGGCGATGCTCTTCGGCGACCGGGATCAGTCGGCTGCGGACGCTTCGATGACGTGCCCGTCGCCCGCGGAGATCCGGGCCCGGCTCGGCTCGTTCGAGATCGAGCACTGGGACGACCGCGAGGAGGACACGCGGACGGCGCTTGGCGAGCCGCACCATTTCCACCTGGTCGAGCTCGTGGCGCGGCGCGTGGCACCCGGCTGATCGAAGCGACCGCGTGCCGGCGGCGACGCGCCGGTGCCAGCGGGTCGTGACGGGCCCTCGCGCGCCCGGCCGCACGGATTGGCCGTGGTACGCTGTGGTCCACCAGTTTCCCTGTGGAGCACGCGATGGCCCGAGCCAACCTCACCCTGCAGCTTGACGCGGAGGTGATCCGGCGTGCGCGGATCGTCGCCGCCAAGCGTGGCACGTCGGTCAGCGCGCTCGCGGCGATGCAGCTGGCAGAGCTGGTGGACGACGACGAACGGCGCGAGATATCTCGTGAGCGTGCAGAGACCATCCTCAAGGAGGCCTCGGCACGGGGCGGCCGGACCTGGAGGCGCGACGAGTTGCACGATCGACACGCGCTCCGGGACGGATGACTGCCCGGAGGCGAACGTTCGTCGACACGAACGTCTTGCTGTATGCCCACGACGCGAGCGAGGCGGAGAAGCAGCCGATCGCTCGCGCCCTGATCGAGGAGCTGTGGGCAAACGGCTCGGGTGTCTTGAGCACCCAGGTCCTCCAGGAGTTCTACGTCGTCGCGACCCGCACGTTCCGGCCGCCGATGGGCCGGACCGAGGCGCGGGAGATCGTCGCCCTCTACGCCACCTGGCCGGTCGTCCAGGTCGACGTGGGACTCATCCTCGACGCAACCGCCCTCGAGGAGCGTGCTCGGCTGTCGTTCTGGGATGCCCTCATTGTCGAGGCTGCTCGACGCGCCGGGGCCGAGCGACTCGTCAGCGAGGATCTCCAGGCCGGGGGCAGCATTGCCGGCATCGCGATCGAGAACCCGTTCGCGACCCTCACCTGACCCAGGCAGCGGGACCTTGGCACCCACGGTGCCGTCTCGGCCCTTCGCGGCTACCAGGTGGGGTGAGCAGACATCCCGCCATCGACCACCAGGTTGTGACCGGTGATCCACGACGCCAGCGGTGACGCGAGGAACAGACACGCGTTCGCCACGTCCATGCCCGTGCCGAGGCGCCCCAGCGGGGCCGCCGCCAGCCAGCGGCCGACGCCCTCGGGCCAATCCTGCTCGAGGCCGGGGCGCGCGATCAACCCCGGCGACACCGTGTTGACCCGGATCCCGAGGGGCCCGTACTCGATCGCCGCCGCCCGGGCGTGCATGATGATCGCCGCCTTCGAGGCCGCGTAGTGGGCGTGCCCGTAGGCCGGCTGGCTCCCCTCGATCGAGGCGATGTGGATGATCGAGCCGCCGCCCGCCCCGCGCATCTGGCGCGCCGCGAACTGCGTGCAGGCGAACGTCGCGCCGAGGTTGACGTCGACGACCGCGCGCCAGTCGGCCAGCGTCATCGCGTCGAGCGCCTGGACCGGCTGGACGCCGGCGTTGTTGACGAGGACATCGAGACGACCGAAGGCGCGGACGGACTGCTCGACCAACTCCGCGCAGGCTGCCTCGTCGGCGAGGTCGCCGGTGGCCAGCACCGCCCGCCCGCCGGCGGCGGTGATCTCCGCGAGGACCTGGTGGACCCGCGCGTCTTCCCGCCGGGCATGCACGACCACCGCGGCTCCCGCCGCCCCGAAGGCCCGGGCGATCTGGCCCCCGATGCCGGCGCTCGCCCCGGTCACGAGCGCGACGCGGCCGCCGAGGTCAATCACGGTTCGGGTCTTCCGGCTCCGGGGCGTTCCGAACCGGCGTCCCGGGCCTCCAGAGCGCGCGGATCAGCTCGGCCCGCTCCGGGTAGGCGGCAGCCAGCGCATCCCCGTCCCCACCCTCGTAGTCCGTCGGGACGAAGCCCGGCGCCATCGTGGCTCCGAACATCGACCAGCTCCCTCCGGGGCGGACGCGGGCTCCCATCCAGGTGTCGGCGGGCACGACCTGCTGGAGCACCATGCCCGACCCGATCCCGGGGCCGAGCCAGGCGACCTTCGAGGTGCCGTCCGGGTGAAGGAGGAGCATCTCGATCGGGTCGCCCAGGTGGTAGTGCCAGACTTCGGTGACCGGCAGGCGATGCAGCGCCGAGAACTGGTCCCGCCCCGTCGCCAACAGCACGAGGATGGACGTGCCGGCCGGGCGTCCGTCGCGCTCCACGCCACGCCAGGTCTCCACGAAGAAGCCTCCCTCAAGGGGCAGCGGCGCCAGGCCGAACCGCTCCACGAGCTCCTCCACCGTCATGTCGGTCATCCGTCTCCTCCGTCCGGCGCTCGGGCCATTCTCACCCGACTGGACGAGGCCCCCGGCCAAGCAGCCGGCCGGTTGCGTCTCACCCGCCCAGGCCGGGACCGATCGGCCGCGGGTCGGCCGCCGGTCGGCCGCGGGTCGCGTGCCGGGGCCGGCCCCCCGTCAGGCTTCCTTGGGCAGCTGCCCGAACAGCCCGGCGAAGACCCGCATGAAGCGATGGCCCCCGTCGGAGGTCCGCCCGTACATCAACGGACAACCGCCCGCGATGCAGGCGATACCGTGATCGCGACAGACCTCGTGCGCCTCCACGGACACGCTCCCGCCGCCGAACGAACGGTGCATCCAAACCCTCGTGATGCCCAGCTGCGCGCACTCGCGGGCGACCGACGGGGCGACGGCCGGCGTGGTCGCGATGACGACGGCATCGACGCCGCCGGGGATCGAGGCGAGGTCGTGGAAGCAGGGGTCCCCTTCCACGGTCTCCGCGTTGGGGTTGACCGCGAAGACCTGGTAACCGCGCTCCTTGAGGCGCTTGTACACGACATTTCCGCCGTGCTTCCCGCCCGGCTCTCGCGACACGCCGGCGACGGCGATCCGCTCCTGGGCGAGGAAGTCGGCGATGGCTGCATCAACCGTGGGCATGATTGCCTCCTCAGAACATCCGGCGCAGGCCGGGAACCCGCTTGAGGACGAGCGCGCTGACGGCCAGCGAACCGAGCAGCGTGACGACCACGAGGAAGGCGAACTTCGCGAACGCCGGGACGCGGACGTCGAGGATGACATATGCGAGCGGGTAAAGGATCAGCGGATGGACGTAGTAGATGCCGAACGAGTTGGCGGCCAGCGTCCGCCAGGCCGGCCCGGATCCGTCCACCCAGCCCTTGCAAAGGGCGATCCCGGCGAGGAGCGCCGTGAGGCAGAAGACGCTGAAGAGGATGGCCTCGAGCGCCTGGGCGGGCAGGCTCATGTCCGGGCCTGCGATCCGGTCTGCCAGGTACGCCAGGCCGGCGAGCACGCACGCGGCGCCCCACGGCGCCAGCCGTGGCCGGAACCCCGTGTCGGTGAACCAGCCGTGCCGCTCCGCGTAGATGCCGAGCATGAAGTAGCCCGCGTAGTAGCTGATCCGAGCCGGCTGGATGACCAACAGGAACGAGAGGGTCCGCCAGTCGTCGAGGCTCAGGCCCGGCGAGAACAGGAGCTACCCGCCTGCCGTCAGCAGCGCGAACCAGAGG
>CAZKXK010000085.1:7100-8884 GCA_964556585.1 uncultured Anaerolineaceae bacterium | reverse complement strand
TCCCGCGCCGGACCGGGTGCGACGCCGCCGGTGCGCCGCCGGCCGGTGGGTCGGGCGAGCTCAGGGCCGGGGGGTCGGGCTGGGCGCGGTCGCGCCCGTGGCGGGCGGGGCGGGCCGCCGGGCCCGGATGCGAGCCGCCGGCGTGAGCGCGGGCGTGGCGGCCGGTGGCTCCTCCACCCGGGGAGCCGGGCCCCGAACCGCGCCGCTCGCGCCCACCGCGCCGCTCGCGCCGACCGCCCCCACCGCGCCGACCGCGCCGACCGCGCGCTCGAAGTCGCGGCCGCACCAGGCGCAGAGCGTCCACTCGAAGCCGACCAGCCGGTTGCAGTTCGGGCAGACGCGCTTGAGGCGCGTCCGGCAGGTCGGACAGAGAATCCACTCCTCGTGGACCTTCCGACCGCACGTCGCACAGTGCTCGATCGCGTCGATCTCGGCGAGCAGCGCCTCCTCCGCGAGGCCGCGTTCGTAGGCCTCGCCCAGGCGCTCCTGGGGCCGGATGATCTTGTAGACGAGGATGGCGAACACGAAGAGCACCGGCGTGAAGCCGACGATGAAGGCCGCGGCGAGGTACGGCAGGATCGGATTGGCGGTCCGGAGCTGCATGTCGCGAAACGCCCAGAACGCGGCGGCGAGCCAGACGATCACGATGTACACGCCGATCGCCTTGAGCCCGAACTGGACGATCGGCGAGCCGAGGAACGACGTGATCGAGTCGCCGATGCCCGAGAGGAAGTCGAGGTTCATGCGGCGTCTTCACCCATGTGACAACTCTTCGCCGGGCGGCGAGCTCCGTCCCCGCCTCGCTGCGGCGCAGTGTAGCAAGCCCCCGGGGTCGCGCCCACCACTCGGACGGCCACGCACAGGCGCGCGGCCCGCTATGCCTCCCCGCGCGCGGCGCGGATGACGAGCGACCCTCCCGCGAGCAGCAGGCAGGCCGCGGCGGCCAGCGCCCAGATCCCGATCCCGGTGCCAGTGGGGGCCGTGGCATAGATCCAGCCGGACCCGGCAAACGCTCCGCCCAGGGCGACCGGCAGCAGGCCGAGCGCGGCGTAACGCGGAGCTCGGTTCGGGAACACGGCGAGGGCCAGGCTCAGCCACGCGAGGAGGAAGGGGACCACGTTCCCGGTGGCCGCCAGGCCCCACGTCGAGAAGTAGCCGGTCCCGAACGCGCCGCCGATCACGATGGCGCCCCCGGGCACCCAGGGCAGCACGAACGCGACGACGCCGAGCGCCGCGCCGGCCGCGACCAGCCGGGGGCCGCTCCCGGGTGCGATCGCGAACGGCAGCTCCAACACCGGGACGCCAGGGGACGGAGCGGCAGCCGTCTCGCCCAGGTTCGAGCCGCCAGCCGCGGCCGCCGTCACCGGCCCCGGCGGGGGCGGCAGCGTGGCCGGTGAAGACCCCGGGACGGCAGGCCGGGCGGCCTGTGCCTCCTGGGTCGCGGCAACGGCTGGAGCCGGGGCGGGGACGCGCCGCATGATCACCGAAGGAGGGAGATACGCCCCCGGAATCGGTGGCATCGGCGGCATCGGCAACGCGGCCGCCTCGGGCGGCGCGTCCACGAGCGGCGCGATGCCGGCGGCGTCTCCGAGCGCCGTGACGCCTGCCGCGTTTCCGACGGCCAGGTCGGCGGGACGCGGCGCATCGGCGGGCTGCGGCGCATCCTCGGGGAGCGGCGCCTCGGCGGGCAGCGGCGCGTCCTCGGGGAGCGGCCGCCCGGCAGCGGTTTCGCGTCCCGGGACCGCCGCAAGGAGCGCGCCGCACGCGCGGCACGAAAGACGGCC
>CAZKXK010000085.1:2592-7000 GCA_964556585.1 uncultured Anaerolineaceae bacterium | reverse complement strand
CGCGTCCCGGGACCGCCGCAAGGAGCGCGCCGCACGCGCGGCACGAAAGACGGCCGACGGGCACGTCGGCGCCGCACTCCGGACACACCTGCGAGTCGGTCACCGGTCCCTGCCCCCTCGCTGCGTTACGCCGAGTGTCGCACGGGCGTCCAGCCCCGGGTCAGCCTGCCCGAGAGTGGCGCGTCGCCTCCGCGGTCCAGAGCGCCGAGCGCCATGCCGCGGCGATTCCCGCCACGAGCAGACACGCGGCCCACGCCACCACCAGCAGGAACGTGGCTCCGAGCACGCTGACGACGTCCGCGCCATCGACGAGCGCGCTCCGCGCCCGGTCCCAGGCGCTGGCGACCAGCATGACGGCCGGCACGACAACGAGCAGCGTCCCGGCGATCGCCACGACGATGGTCAGGAGGGTCGTCACGGGCGCCCGAACCACGTCGGCGACCGCGGCGGCGAGCGCGCCTCCGATCGACGATCCCCCCAGCGCGACCCTCCGGGTGGCCAGGCCGCCAAGCACCTCGCAGGCCAGCCACGTCACGCTCACCGCCGCCGAGGCCCAGGGGGCGTCCGCGATGACCCGGACCGGGAGCGGGACGGCCAGGTTCGACGGGAGAAGCAGCTCGTCGTAGCCGACCTGGACCCACGCCGGCACCGCCGCGGCGAGTGCCACGCCCACCGGACCGAGGAGCGCGAGCCGGACCGTCGCGGCCCGTCTGACCGGGCGGCGCCATGACCAGGCCGAGGCCTGCATGTCGGGCGACGCCGCCCCGAGCCGCGGGCCGCCCTCCGACGGGGCGACGGTCGCCCGGTAGAGCGCGACCTCCGAGGCGGATGCGACGAGGGTTCCAGCCACGATCGCCCCGATCGCGATCGCGAGCCACGTCGCGATCATGGCGACCAGTCGCGGCGTCGGGCCGGCCGCCGTCACGGACGTCGGGCCGATCGTGTTCGAGAGGCCGACGAACGTGGGCAGGACCAGCATCGGGACGACCAGCACGACCAGCCCACCGCGCGCCAGGAAACCGAGCAGCGCGAAGGCCCACAGCCGCGGCCGGGAGACCGCCAGGATCGAGGCCGACGCCATGGCACGGGGCCATGCGGCGGCGTCGGCCGCGGGCCGTGGACGGATCGGGCCGCCGTCGAGCTCCTCGAGCACGCCGGCGGGCGGCGCGGTCACCGGACGGACGCGCGGCCCGTCAGGGCGCGGGCGTGGGGCTCGGGGGCACGGCGACCTCGAGCTGGCGGAGCGCCGCCTGGACCTTCGCGATCTCCGCGCCGTACGTCGCGAAATCGCCGGCCCGGAGGGCCGCCTGGGCCGCCTCGAAGTGCGCGTTGGCGTAGCTGATCAGGCCCTTCACATCGTTCGGCTGCGGAGTGGCGCCGGCGGCGCTGCTCGGGGCGGGCGCGGCGGATGCTGCGGGCGACGGGCTCACGCCGGGCGACGGCGACGGCGCGCCGGGGGAGGGGCTGGGCGTGGCAGTCGTGCTCGAACCGGCGAGCAGCGCGGTGAGCGCCTGGTCCAGCGTGTCGCCCCAGACCACGTTGGTCGGGCTGGCCACGACGATCTTGGTGAACTCGGGGATGGCCGACCCGGTCGACTGGAGGTAGATGGGTTCGAGGTAGATGATCGAGTCCTGGACCGGCACCACGATCAGGTTGCCCCGCACGACCGTGCTGCCGGACTGGTTCCAGAGCGTGAGCTGGGAGCTGATCGCCGGCTCCTGGTCGATGCGGGCCTCGATCTGGGCGGGCCCGAAGACGGACGTGTCCGGCGGGAACTTGAAGACCTCGACCTGCCCGTAGTTCGGCGCGTCGTTGCGGGCGGCGACCCACGCGATCATGTTGGGCCGGGACTTGGGGACCATGGGCTGGAGCAGCAGGAACTCGGTCTTGGCCGCGCCCGGCATCCGCATGTTGACGTAGTAGGCCTCGAGCGGCAGCTGGCCGGTCCCCGAGGTGGCCTGGTTCTGGGGCACGGTCCACAGGTCGTTGCCCTGGTAGAAGTTGGCCGGATCGGTGACGTGGTACTTCGCGTACGTCTCCGTCTGGACATTGAAGAGGTCCTCCGGCACGCGGAGATGGGCCTGGAGGTCCGCGGGCATCGACGAGAGCGGCTTGAAGAGCGTCGGGAAGACGCCTTCCCAGGCCCGGATGAGCGGGTCGGTCGGGTCGGCGACGTAGAAGGTCATCGAGCCGTCGTAGGCATCCATGACCACCTTCACGCTGTTGCGCACGTAGTCGAACGACTGCCCCGAGAGTCCGCTTCCCTGGCTCAGGGTGGAGTCGTCGAAGGGCTGGGCGTTGGGGAAGCGGTCCGAGATGGTGTAAGCGTCCTGGATGTAGACCAGGCGCCCGGTGTCGGTGACCACGAGATAGGGGTCCTGGTCGTAGGCCAGGAACGGCGCGATCAGGTTGAGGCGCTCCCCCAGGCTGCGGTACATGAGGAGCTGGCTGTCCGAGGTCACCTGGTCGGAGATCAGAAGATTGAGGTCGGTGAAGCGGGCCGCGAAGAGCAGGCGCGTCAGCAGCGAGTCCAGCTTGATCCCGGTCGTCCCGGTCCAGCGCGTCTCCACCTGCTGGCTCGGCGCGCTCGTGTCCGAGCCACCGACCGGGTAGTCGAACTCGGACTGGCGCGCGCCAACGATGACCCAGCTGTTCTGCCGCTCGCCGAAATAGATCCGCGGCTGGGTCACCGCTGGAGCGCCCGCCGACACGGTCACGGGCATGTCCTTGATGATCAGCTGGGGTAGGCCCTGGTTGTCCACCTCGTTGACCGGGACCATTGCCAGCCCGTAGCCGTGGGTGAACGAGACCCGCTGGTTGACCCAGCTGCCACCCTGCGGGTTCAGCTCGGGCGCCAGCTCGCGGCCGGACAGCATCACCTGCCGGAGGTTGCCGTTGATGGTGTAGCGGTCTGTGTCCACGTCCACGAACTGGTAGTACTGGCGGACGGTCTGGATCTGCTCCAGCGTGGTCTGGAGGGGCCGGTAGTCCCACAGGCGGGCGTTCTGGAACGTGGATGCGTCCTGTGTGATGGCCGCCTGGGTCAGGGGCGCAGCTCCGCCGTAGTCCTGGACCTGCCAGCCGTTCAGCCCGTAGGCCAGGCGCGTCATCGCGATGTTGTTGGCGATGTACGGCTGCTCCTGCGCGTACTGGTTCGGGTCGACCGTGAAGCGCTGGATCGCCTCCGGGTAGACGACCCCGAGGAGGAGCGAGAGCCCGAGCCAGACGACGATCCCCGCCCCCATCGGCCAGACCCAGCGGGTGAACGCGGCGAACACGAGCAGGACCGCGACCAGCCCGGCCACGATCGTCAGCGCGTCATTGGCAAAGAAGCGGGCCGCCTGGTCGGTATAGCTGACGCCCGTCGCGACACCGGCCGTGCTGTAGACCAGCTCGAGCTTGTCCAGCTGGTAGCCCGCCGCAACGGTGAGCAGGTACAGGCCGGCCAGCACGCCCAGGTGGACGCGGACCGGCATCGTGAACCCGCTCCCGGCGAGCGTCGCCACGACATAGCGAGCGAAGGCGAAGAGCAGCGCAGCCAGCAGGAGCCCGCCGACCGTCGCCTGTACGAGCCGCAGGAACGGCAGGTCGAAGAAATAGAAGCTGATGTCCCGGCCGAAGATCGGATCGACGACGGGCGCGGCGCCGCCCGGCGCGTAGGGGACGCGGTTCAGGTAGAGCGCGACGGTCTCCCAGCTGCCGGAGAGAGCGCCGGCCGTGCCCAGCGCGACGAGGATCGCAAGAACCACGAGGACGACGATGCCGAGCGGCCGGAGGTCCGGCAGGTCGGCGCTGGTGAGGCTGGGCCCGACCGGGCGGATCCCGAGCGGGCTGTCATCGTCCCGATCGCCCGAGGGCCGCCGCCGCGGGTCGCCGAACGGGTCATACCGCACGCGGAACTGGCTCTCGCCGGTCGTGCGTGCCGACTGTCCGAGGCGGTCGATGAACGCCCGGAATCGATCGCCGGCGCCCGTGCCAGGAGGCGGGGCGAGGCGGCCGGCGAGCCAGATGTTGAGCAGCAGGAAGACGAGCGCAACGACGAGACCCAGCGCGAAGAGGCCGGCCTGCGCTCCGATCCGCGTCCAGAAGACCGCGTCGTACCCGACGCTCTTGAACCAGGTGGCGTCGGTCACCAGCTGGATGCCGGTCCCGACAAGGAAGACGGCGCTCAGCAGGATGATGACGACGACGACCAGCAGCACCTGCGGGCCGAGCGATCGAAGGCTGCGCCGCCTGGAGCCACCGTCGTCGGGGCCGCCGGGGCCTCGCCGGCGCGGGGGCACGCCCGGGGGCGGCGTGCGACGACCGCCGCCGACGACATGTGGTCGGTGGAGCGGCGCCGGCGCGTCGTCCTCGCCGGGCGAACGCCCGTGATCAGGTCGATCGGGGGCCGGGTGGCCCTCCCCGG